>CBFHVV010000118.1:0-7170 GCA_965658965.1 Croceimicrobium sp. | reverse complement strand
AAAAAATTTAGCGGAAAAGGGAGAAAAATACCGTCATGAAAGCCCCATAAATACTAGGCTTTTTCAAATTTGAAAAAAATAGGGGCTTGGTTTTCTCAAATTTGAAAATGATTCTCATGAAAGAGCCTACATCTTGCAGCCATAATCTTAAATAGTTTAATTATGAAAAAGTTAGAACGTAACCGCTTATACATGTTTCAAGCGGTAGTGAAGGTGTCAGAAAGCCACAAAGAAGAGTGGCAAGACATGATGGAGTTTAACGAGAGCTTTGCCAGTTTGAGGGCCTATGAGATGAAGATGCGTGAATTAGTGCAGCGCAAGGAATTGTTAAAGGAGCCTTTTGGCGGTGTAAAGGCGGAGTTGCGCAGCGAGTTTGCCTTAGTAATGGGAAAATTGGGCGCGTATTTGCGCTTGGTAGCCCGTAAAAACGATGATCGCAGTTTAGCCATAGTTACCGATTATACGGTATCTAGTTTTGGGCGAATGAATGCCCAAAAAACTTTAGCCTTAGCCGAGAATATTATGGCTTATACCGATCAGTATGAAGCAGAGCTGGATGCTTTTGATAATGCGAATGACCTGGTGGAAAAGGCGAGAGCGCAAATTATTGTTTTTAAGGAGAAGGGCTTAATCCCCAGTGAGCGTCGCCGTTTATTAGGTGAGACCACGGAGCAGATTAAAAGCCTGGGTCGTGAGGTGATGGATTTCCTAAAAAAGGAATTGGACTTCTTGATGCGTTATTTTATCGATATCGCGCCGGTATTTTTCAATGCTTTTAAAAATGCGAGAGTGATTCCTAAGTTGAGTGGTGCTAGTAGAGGTTCTGGTGGGAGTGAGACGAATGCGGGAAGCACCGAAGGCGATACCAACAATCCGCCAGAAGGGGATGGTGCAACCCCTCCTAGTGGAGACGGAGATGCGGGCGGATTTGACCCTGAGGGTGATGGCGATCCCCCGGTGAATGATTCTGGTAGTGGAGTAGTAGTTTAGGTTGAGAAGACCGTCCGAGAGGGCGGTTTTTTTTTGGGGAAGATTTAAGATTTAAGACCGATGCGCTTTTGGATTAAAGAGGTATTAAAGAAAGGAGCCAAAGGGGCGGAAGACTAAGCAATGAGAAGGGAGGAGCGGAAAAGCCTTAATAATGGCCATTAAATTGCGTATGCGAAGAGCAAAAAAAAGTACAGAACCCGCCAGTCGTGGGTTTCGTGCGCTATAAAAATAGTTTTCCTAATAGTTAGTGTATTTGCGCTGAGCTTGTTTATTCCTGCTCGAATGAGGGATAATAATTTGAGCTCTTCACAGTAATCGGTGAGAGTGTGGATAACACGGTTCAATTTGTGCCAGTGATTTCGGTTCAAACTGTGCCACTATTTAGGAGTGTAAAAAAGTTGATTTCGGTTCAACTTGTGCCACTTTAATTTTATCTCGTTTTCATTGCAGGCAGTGCCAGAGCATCATCGGCAATTTTTTGCAAATGCGCAGTTTTACGAATCTCTTCGCAAAGGGCCAGCTTGCTAGACACTTGTCTTAAATATTCGGCTCGGCAGCTAATGAAGCGATAAGCCGCATTGCTAAAGCCATCTTCTTTTACTAAGCCTACTCTTTTTGTTTGATAAATTGGATAGGTGCTAGGCTTCGGTTTGAATAAGCGCTGGGCGGTATCTATTACTTGTGGTTAAATTCGCTCTTATTATTTGCAATATAAATGGTCCTTTGAAAGCGTAAGTAACCGCCTTGTGTTTATTTGTTGTTGTGGCTATTTATTTATATTTTTTTCTGCTAAATATTATATTAAAGCATTAATATAGTCTAAAAGAATGCTCAAATAAAGGGTTAATAACATGATGTTTAGTGATATTATTCTTTGGTTATGAAAAAAGAATCTATCGACTTGCTAAATAGCCCTCCAAGTGTGGAAACATAGACACTGTCTTTGTAATCTAAAATGGAAGTAATCATTTGACCTTTAATGCCTTCATTTTTTAGAAAACGTGCTTTCCAATCGACACCATCAAATTTTAAGGTAAATAAATTGGCTGAGCCTGTTTGGCCAATAAGACTATCACCCACTTGATAATATTGAGCTGTTATAAAGTCTCTAGGGAAATTACTGCGCTTCGTCCAGGTTACACCGTTATCATTCGAAATGTGGAGCCATTCCAAGTCTTCCGTTGCATATAAGGTGCCTTTGTGTTCAAAAAGCTCTAGTATTCCATTGGTCACATCAGTTGCTTTGTAATATTGGCCTAAACTATCAATTCTATAAAGTCCAGATTCTGTATGGTTTGCAAGTTCAATATAAAAATGACTATTAACATAATAGGGAGGTCCTGAATAAATAGCTTGATTAAAGTCTTTTATGGCTATGATATGAACAGAAGCAATACTAGGATACCCAACTGAAGGGAATATTGGTTTTATAAGAGCTAGTTTTCTGCCTTCTGTAGAGTTATAAGCTATTAAGATTTGATTTTCTTCGCTTAATGCCGCTATTTCAGTTCTTACCAAATAATTAATCTTAAAATCAGTAAATGTGCTATCATGATTTAATAAATCAATATGTGCAGCTAAAGCCCCATCAATGGGGTTTTTGTTGGGCCTTATTGATAATATAGAGCCGGTAGGAGATGGAAAATCAAGGTAGACCTGTGAATTGATAGGTAGTCGTTCGATTAAATCATTTTTAATTCTTGAATGTGTAACACGATTATTGGGAGATAATACAGAGTGGAAATATGGCCCCAAAATATATAGACCTTCCTCGCTTTTCGCTAAATTTGTTTTTAATCGATTTAGTGAAGTAAATCTTGGGTGTTCACGCCAGGTTTCAACTGCAGTTATGGGTGAAACTGAACAATCGGCCTCTTTTTCACAGCTGATAAGTACAATTATTAACAGGACTGCGCATTGTACAAATCCAATTTTATGTAAACGATAAAATTTGTTCATCTTGTAAATTATTTAGAGTTGCATAGGGTATAACTAATGCAATATTATCATTTATTAATTAGCCACAACACCTTTTCTTTAAGGCCGATTGTTAGATTATTGGTTGTTAGATCTGCACCAAGTTTAAATATCACGTCAGCAGAGAGAAAAGGGCCATAGGTAGGGATGCCTTGGCTCATAATACCGCGAATTAGGATGCCACCGTAACCATTTTTATTTCTGAGTGCAATATCATAGCCGCTTGGATGTGGCCTAAGCTGACCGTTTTGATAAAAATGTGAGTGGGTATTCGTATCAGCGTGACTGCTTACATTCCAATAAAACTCCAAGTCACAAAATTCTATTTCTACCTTGTTTATTTGAAGATGGTAATGATTAATCAAGGTTTCCGCAATTTTGGCGAAGCTCGCGGCTTCGTTAGCGAGGGTTATTTCTAG
This sequence comes from Croceimicrobium sp., assembly GCA_965658965.1. Lineage (GTDB taxonomy): Bacteria > Bacteroidota > Bacteroidia > Flavobacteriales > Schleiferiaceae > Croceimicrobium. The sequence continues at coordinate 3,784 of CBFHVV010000118.1, read as the reverse complement.
GTTCATTTTTGTATCTAATTAAGTTCAATTGAGAACAGAATTTTGTTCGTTTATAAAAGGGAATCAAAACTCAAGCTGTGCTCCATAATTCTTCTTCTTCCCACCTTAGTGGAAATCCCATATAACCTAGTGGTACGCTTGGAAAGTCAGATACTAGTTTTTTAAGCTTTTCTGGAAAAGCATCATGAGTTGCCAGTCTTTGTAATAAATAAGCAGTGGAGCCGAGAGCTGGGTATAGTCGATTTAGTTTATGAACATCTGGCTTTTCCGCAAGCCAGTTGAAGTTTGTTCGGTTGGGCCATAAGGTAGGTTTTGGTAATTTTCGGTTCCATAATCTGCTATGATGAGCACAACTATTCCGCACATAGGATAGCGTTTCTAACCATGAACTGAATACCTTTGGATGTAAGCCGAAATGTTGCGCAATAGCTTTATGGGCTTCGCAGGTGCGCAGATTTTTGTAAAGTATGGATAGTTGACTAAATGAAGCCAATTCCAAGGTCATCCATGCGGGTGGGTTTTCAGGATTACTGTACTTTTTGCGATAGTGATGGATAAAGACTTCACTGGTCTTTGTCATCTCATTCTTGATGAGTTCTTGGAATTTATAGAAGTATTGTGGTTTGCGGTAAAGTTCTTTTTTTTCATACCAGTTAGGCCCGTATTGGTGGCAGTAATGATATATTAATTGGGTGCGAAGCGCGATCTCAATTCTCTCGATTTGATCAAATAAAAGTATCCGTAGCTTTCGGTCAAACTTATAGGTATTGTAAACTAGTTCGAAATCTGTATTAGGTTTAAAAAGATGCTTTTCTTGCGGGAGCTGGTAAAATGTAAACCAATAGGCACTTAGGCGATAATAGCTTATGCTGGATAGAATATTTAGCGCCCGATCTTTGTTGGGGAAGGTCATTCCTCGCTTGTCGAGTTGCTCAATTTGCTCTTGAAAAGTAAGAGGGCCTTTGGTGAACTTCATAGCCCAAAAATAAAAAGACCCGCCTGGGTGCGCTGTTCAAGTGGGTAGCGTGGCGAGTACTGTTGGCACAAAGGTAGAAACTCTAGGCAAAACCAGGAAGCTTTCGGGTCTTTTTTAAAGTATACTGAACATTTGGTGCTTATATTACTCATTTGCATCTTGATAATATTTCCTAAAACCTTTAAGAACGCTTGCCCTTTATTACCTCCCATACCTCTTAAAATTCTCAGCTTGCTCAAATATCTCCTTATACACTTCGTCGTGATCAATAGGAGGGTAGCCATTTTCGGCGAGAAGGATTATTAAATCGGCTTTGAGCTCGGATTTAATATCATCGCGTTTACTCCAGTCGGTGTACTTGGCTTTATCATCTACAATTCGCTTTACTTCTTTGGCTAAGTGTAGGAGCTTATCTTCCGGATAACTGAAATCATACTTGTGGGCCAAAGCCTTAAGAATATCGTAGAATGCTTTTTCTTCAAAGTCTATTCCCATTTCCGAAAAAGAGTCTTTCTCTTTCTTTAAAGAGTAATACAGAGTGATAATTTCATCCGTGAAATCCTCTAATACTTCGCTTTGTAGGACGTCCGCATCTTTCCGCTCATTGTAAACTTCCACTAAACTTTGCATCTGCTTACTGAAGTCAATTCCTTTTAGCTTATTTACTTTTTTAAATTCTTCGATGGCTTTGGCTAAAAGCTTTTGCAGCAGTTTAATTTTGGTATGTGGTAATTTTATTTTGTCAATTTTAGCGAGATATTGCTCATCAAAAATGTCAATCTCGGGGTTTTCGTCATCGCCTAGTTTGAAGATTTCTTCCACTCCTTCACTTTCAATGGCATCTTTTATCATTTCTCGCACCCGCGCATTCATTTGGGCGGTATCTAGGGCTTCTCCTTTGCTAAGTTTAAAAACAATGGACCGTACAGCGATGTAAAAGTGAATGAGGTCTTTTTCCTCCGTGCTCAAGGCTTCACTACCCGCGCATATATCGTAGGCCGCTTTTAGGCGCTTGACTAAGGCCATAAAGCGCTTTTCTAATTCGTGGGTGCGCTGCACAAATTCGGCAGCGAGATTGAGGTTATTGAGCTGCTCTAAAGGTGAGCCATGGAAATAGGCTTGTTTATCAAATTTATGAAAGATGCGTTCTAAAAGATCCAAATGGTCGCGCACTACAACCACAGATTTTTCAATATCCTCGAAGTTTTCGCTGTCTATTTCTGAATATTGCTTTAAAGCCAAGTTCATTTGGCGCTTGATGCCGAAATAATCGACCACCAGACCTTTATTTTTACCAGCAAATTTGCGGTTTACCCTAGATATGGTCTGAATTAAACTGTGTTTTTGCAAAGGCTTGTCGATATACATGGTATCTAAAAAGGGTACGTCAAAGCCTGTCAGCCACATATCTACCACAATGGCTATTTTAAAATTACTCTTAGGGTTTTTAAATTGGCGGTCTAATTCTTTACGTTCGTCTTTGGTGCCTAGAGCAGCATACATGCGCGGTCTATCGTCTTTGCCTCGGGTCATTACCATTTTAATTCGTTCAATCGGCAGTAATTCTTTCTGATCTTTAGCACTTAGTTCCACTTCTTCATCGTGGGTTTTTATTTCGGCCCATTCTGGACGCAGCGCAATAATCTGCTCGTAAAGGTCAAAGGCTATTTCGCGTTTGCTGCAAACAAAAAGGGCTTTCCCCAGCAGAGTAGCACCTTCAGCGATGCGACTTTCATAATGATTAACAAAATCTTCTGCAATAGCGGCAATGCGATCGGGGTCGCCTAAAATCGCGCTCATTTGGGCGCTTTGCTTTTTACTTTCTTCTATCTGGTATTCATTACTACCCTCTTCCGCAGCATCGGCATAAAATTTTTCTATTTCTTGCAGCTTATAATTATTTACCAAAACCTTGGCTGCCCGTCCTTCATAAACAATTCGCACGGTAATATCATCTTTCACCGATTCTGTCATGGTGTAGGAGTCGACTATTTCTCCGAAAACATCCATGGTAGCATCAATGGGCGTTCCTGTGAATCCCACGTAAGTGGCATTAGGTAAAGAATCGTGGAGATGCTTAGCAAAGCCATAGCTCTTTTTTACGCCTTCTTGGCTTACCCGTACTTTCTGATTGAGATTTACCTGCGAACGATGCGCTTCATCGGAAATACAGATTACATTATCACGCTCGGTCAGTAATTCGGTATCTTCATTAAACTTGTGGATGGTCGTTAAAAATACCCCACCACTATTGCGCCCTTTTAGTTTTTCGCGCAAATCAGCCCTGCTAGTAACACTTACTACTACATTATCACCAATATAGCCTTTGGCATTGGTAAACTGATGGGCCAATTGATCGTCTAAATCGGTGCGATCGGTAATTAGAATTAGGGTAGGGCTGGCAAAGTCGACACTCTTCATTAAAAGCCGACTAAGAAAAAGCATGGTGAAACTCTTACCGCAGCCTGTGGCCCCAAAATAGGTGCCTCCTTTACCATCACCGTGGGGTTTGCGATGGGCAATAATATTATCGTAGAGTTTGCGAGCGGCATAATATTGAGGATAGCGGCAAAGCACCTTCATTTCCTTTTTCGAGCTATCGGGTAAATAGATGAAATTGTGAATAATATCTAGTAATCGCTCTTTTTGAAACATCCCTTTTATGAGCGTGTGTAAGGACAGTATTCCGTCTACTTCTATCTCATTACCCGTGATTTTACGCCAGGTATAAAAGAAGCCATATTCGGCAAAGAATGATCCGGCTTTACTGTTTACCCCATCACTAATAACACAAAAGGCATTGTATTT
>CBFHVV010000117.1:0-7248 GCA_965658965.1 Croceimicrobium sp. | reverse complement strand
GGGAAAGATGTATCATGAAAATCGCAAGTGTATTTCTATTAGAGAAATTCCAAAGAGCCTGCGAAATTGCCTGATAGCCACCGAGGACAGCAGATTTTTAGAACATCATGGTGTGGATATTATCGGTCTATTTCGGGTAGGAATTAAAACCTTCCTACTCTCTGAGAATTCAGGGGGCGGCAGTACGATCACCCAACAATTGGTGAAAAACCGATATCCTAGAAATAGTTTTGAAACGGATAATCTTTTCCTTCATAAAATACGGGAATGGTTTACTGCCCTTAAGATGGAGCGGCTCTATTCAAAAAATGAAATTTTAGAAATGTATTTTAATACCGTGCCCTTTGGTCATAACTGTTTTGGAATTCATTCTGCCGCAAATTATTATTTCAATAAAGGCCCAGCCGATTTAAAAATCCATGAAACAGCCACCTTAATTGCCCTTTTAAAAGGGACCACTCTCTACGATCCTATTCGTAATCCTAAGAGGTCAATGCAGCGAAGAAACTTGGTGCTAAGCAATATGAATCAAGAAGGGTACCTCACTGAAAGCCAACTGCAAAATGCTCTAGAAAAAGAGCTCTTAGTAAATTCTCCGCAAGAACAAAAGACAATTGTAGCTCCCTTTTTTCTACAACATATCAAATCCCAAATTAAGGATATAGTTAGCTCGCTCAATAATTCGGGAACCGATTATATTAATCCCTATCGAGACGGACTTAAAATTTACACAACTCTTGACTCAAGAGTGCAGCGGCATGCCGAAAGCGCACTGCAAGAGCATTTAGTTTATCTCCAAAAACAATTTGATGAAGAATGGAAGGATACTAAGTGGATACGTGAAAGGGAAACCTTAGTTCAGTTGCTGAGACTAAAGGCTTATCCTGGTTATAAAAAGGTACTTTCATATTTGCAAAACCATAGTTCAGGATCATTAGAAATAGATTCACTTTTGGAAACTATGAAAACTGATCTTACGCGTTTGCGAGCAGGTTTTACCTGTATAAAAAATACTGGTGAAGTTTTGGCTTGGGTTGGGGGCAGAGATTTTTCTCAGTCCCAGTATGATCATGTTAAAAGTAGCAGGCAAGTAGGATCCGTTTTTAAGCCAATAGTTTATGTAACTGCCATAGATCAGGGGGTTAATATTTGTAATTATTATAAAAACAGTAAGCAAGCTTATAGCCAGTTTGATGATTGGGCACCTCGTAATGCTAACCATAGCTATAAAGGCGAATATACCATCAAGGGCGCATTGACTTATTCCTTAAATGTTATTTCAGTAAAGCTCCTTTTCCAAGCTGGTTTAGCAGATGTATTAAATATTGCGAAGCAAATGGGAATAAGTACGAGTATTCCCAAAGTACCAAGTATTTCACTTGGTACACCAGATATAAGCTTGTATGAAATGGTGAATGCCTACACTTGCTTTGCCAATGACGGTAAAAGAGTAGGCTCCAATTCCCTAACTAATATCCGGAAGACATCAGGTAAACTAATCTATCAGCACCAAGAAGTTAAGCCGAAAGAGCTATTCACGAAGAATGTTGCTGCCGTGATGACTAATATGATGGAATCTGTGGTAGATAGAGGGACTTCTCGGTCATTGCGTTATACATATCAGCTAAAAGGGCCAATTGCAGGAAAAACGGGAACCACACAAAACCAGTCAGACGGCTGGTTTATTGGCTATACACCTCAATTTTCGGCGGGAGCCTGGGTAGGAGCTGATAGTCCTGAAATACACTTTAAATCAATTCGCCAGGGAGCAGGAGCCAAAACGGCTCTGCCCATTTGGGCAAACTTCGCACTTAAACTGAGGGATGATCCCCAATGCGCCTATTTATTAGAAGGTTCATTTTCGCAACCCTCTGATGCAGCTTTAGAGTGTTTAAACCAGCCACTTTACCGAGAGAAAGAAATTGTACCCTCAGTGCAGGATTTAGAAGCAAATTAAACGAAAACCATAAGCTTTAACTCGCATTAAGGGAAATTAGAATATGGAGAGTAAAACCATTTTTACCAATTCCAAAGCTATCTTTATAAGGGGTAAGCAGTTTTATAAAAAGCTTTTCAACTAGGCCAAATTAATGTATCCTCATCTAAAAAAAGAGGCGCCCACTGCACCTCGCTGAGTTTATCATCGTCAAACCAAAAATTAATTCCTAGCGAATCGGAGGCCATTAACTCATGCACAGGATTTTCCTCGGGTGACCAATCATCATATTCTAGATCATCAACTCCTAATTCCTCTAGCTTTTGTTCTAACTCATCTTTACTTAGCCCTATTGGACTGAAGCCTTTCATTTGGTACTGCGTAGAAGTAATTGCTAGGGTACCTAATCGCCAATCATCACTTTCTGCAAAACTTAAAGACAATTCTAAGCTATCGTAGTGCCAGTTTTCAGTAAGGTCTTCTTCATCTTCTTCTGAAAAGCTAAAAGATTCAATTTCATCTGGCTTGCCCAGAAGTGATTCCACTTCCTTTCTAGTAAAGCCAAACTTTAGCTCTCCTAAGCCTTGACCACCTTCAATAGTTCTAATATTGGGAATTTTATGCATAGATATTTTTAGCCTTAAAAAATTAAGCTTTATTGAATCGGTAACGTTGGTAAACGGCAATAAAAGAACCAATAACCATCAGAATTGAACCAATCCATAATAAATTGATTAGCGGAAAAATAATCGCTTTCATTACGATAAACGGCTTTTGATCCTCATCTAATTTGGACCAAGCCTTTATCACGATATCATTGGTTTCCATATTTACTTCTTCAAAACGGAAACGCAGACCAGCCTCATACAGTGTTTCATCTGTATGGCCTAAAACTTCTCCTTGTAATTCATAAGTAGGACGAATCTTGAATTCTTGGCCTAAAACATTAATTACACGGGCCACAGCGGTGAGCGTGAGGCTCTCCATTTCACCGGTTTCTTCATTTATGCCGGCGTTCACCTTTAAGCTATCCATAACAATAAAGTGCTCTCGGTAAAGCGCAGTATCCCCTTCGCCTAGCTCTACTAAGGCTTCTTTGCCAAAGCCATCGCCAGTTTTAGGCTCTAAAAATGAAGAGTAAGTTACGTGCGTATAAATGTCTTTATGCCAAAAATGCTCGGTATCGGGATTAGGCGTTGGCCCCATTTGATCACTCATCAATAAGAAGGGACGCAGTTGGAAAGCATAGTTTTTATCGCCTGGCTTATTGAAATAGTTAACAACATAGTTTTGTTCGTTCCCTATTTCTTCCATGTCCTCAAATACCGCAAAATATTGACCAAGGCTAATGCTATCTTGTTGTTCCATCAATGCGTTTTCATTTGCTGGCAAATCTTCCGAAAGGAAAACTTCGCTTTGGCTGATCACATCTTTTTTTGCATTGGAAATGAGAGAACCTAACATGATAAGAGCAAAACCAATATGAGCTACAGAGCTGCCTGAGAAGCTTAGTTTCCCTTTCCCTAAAAATATCCAATAGTACAGGTTGCTTATCACGGCGTAGACCGAAACAAATAAGAAACTTAAGTAAAGCCCATGGGACCAGAAATCGTAAAGTTGCGCTAACAATGCGGTTAAAACTAAAGACACAGCCACAGAAATGAAGCTATTTTTCCAGAAGCGCTTGGCATTAGTTTTTCCATAGGCTAGGAATTGACCAAGCCCCATTAGTAAAGTAATAACTAATGCAAAAGGTACTTGAAAACTATTATAATGCTCAATCGCATCCAAAGGTGGAGCCATCGCATCTCCTAGTAAGGGAAGGGCGCCTTCAGGACCAATAAGTTTGTTGATAACAGGAATAGAAGTACTAAAAATGATTTGAAAAGCGGCAATTAGGAGTACTAAGCTGCCGATAAACATCCAAAACTCACGTGAAGTTAGATCATCCTCTTTTTTACTTTTTGGAATATCCTTGTAACGTAAAATGAGAAGGCCAAAGGCAATAAGAGTGAAGAATCCTAAATAAATTAAGAGCTGACCACTCAGTCCTAAATCTACAAAGGCATGTACCGAGGAGTCTCCTAAAACACCGCTGCGCGTTAAGAAAGTGGAGTAGAGAATGAGGATGAAGGAAAGTATGCTAAGAAAAAATGCGGCGGTTAGAGCCGTTTTCTTATTGCGATAAATGAGCATTAAGTGAGCGGCACCAACCATTACAATCCACGGCACCAAACTAGAGTTTTCTACAGGATCCCAAGCCCAAAAACCACCAAAGCTTAGTGCTTCGTAGGCCCAAGCTCCGCCCATTAATATACCTAGGCCTAGGATGCCAACACTAAAAAAGGCCCAGGGTAGAGCTGGCTTTACCCATGATTTATAATCGCGGTTAAACAGCGCCGCTAATGCAAAAGCAAAGGGAACTAGGGTAGAGGCAAAGCCTAAAAACAAGGTTGGCGGATGAATAGTCATCCAGTAATTTTGCAGCAGCGGATTTAATCCAGTACCATCCATAAAAGAAGGAAAACGCTCTAAATAATCAGGAATCTGAGTCCAGGGCAAACCGATATTATCGGCAGTGTTTCGCATCAAAACAAAAGGACTGCTGCCAATCCGTAAGCCGAAAGGAAAAACGCCTAATACCATGGAGCTTAAAAAGGCTTGCACGGCACTAAAAACAATCATGGCGGGTGCTTCCCACTTTTTAGCGGTGAACTGTAAAATCACACCTAAAATGGCATGCCAAAAAAGCCAAAGAATAAAGCTTCCTTCTTGGCCCTCCCAAAATGCACTAAAAACATATTGCGATTCTAAACTTAAGGAAGAGTGTTTCCACACATAATCGTACTCGAAGTAATGGCTAAGAAGTAGGTAAAAAAGAGTACCAACAATGCCCATTACTGCGGCAGCATGGGCTAAGAAAAGCCCTCGAGCTACCTTTTTATAATTTTGGTTTTGTGACTTTATGTACAGAAAATAGGCAATCGCAGAAATTGTGGCGGCGCCAAAAGACAAGCTTACAAAGAAGCGACCCAGTTGCCCAGGTAGGAGGTGTTCCCCAATGTATTCCATTCTAAAATTTTGAATAGGTTATAAAAACCTAGTAGGTGTCGTAACCAGCTACCTTATTTTGCTCGTTATATTTACTAGGACATTTCATTAAGATCTCGGAGGCGACAAAGGCACTATCGGTGGCAAAACCTTTCATAGTAATTTCTTCGCTTCTTTCGAAATCTTGGGGCTTGGGTTGATTGTAAAAAACTTTTTGCTTGTTACCTTCTTTATCTATGGCAGTGAAATTAAAGCGGTTGGCTCGCGCATCATAGTCCATGGGTGCCTCTTTATCTAAATAACCTATTACGGTATATTTTGTACCCGGATTTTCGTTGGCTCTATTAAATCCTACGTACGTTGATGCGTCGTTGATGGTTACCATAATGGCACCAATTGCCAAGGCGATAAAGACTATTATAGCAATGTGGGTCCTCTTCATTAGTCTTTCTTTTCTAGTTTACTAATCTTACGATCTAGGTTAAATAAATAGCCTGCTAAACCAATAAATACAATGGCTATAATCAGCACTACCACGTATATTTTACCATTTTCTCTTAAAGCATCAGCCATTTCAACTTCTGGCATCTGTGCAGAGACTGTGCTTAATGTTATAAGCATAAAAAACAAGGCTAGTTTATACTTGTTCATTCTTTTCTTTTAAGTTTTTGTAGCGTACCCTTAAGTTGGTAATCCATAGGCCAATGAGAATCCAACCGATAACAGCGCTGTAAAAAACGGGACGCATGTCGCTATTTAAATCATATTTATTAAAACCCGGGTTTCCGCCATTGCCAGGATGCAAACTATCGGTTAAGCGCGGCAAGATTCCAATAAAGACAATCATCATTACAAAGGCGAAAATATTATAAACGCCCGCTAAGCGAATTTTTTTGAAAGGATCTTCTACCGAATTGCGCAGTACGAAATAGGCAAGATAAATAAGCATGGTTACTGCAGTGCCATTTAATTTCGGATCATTTACCCAAAAAGCACCCCATGTAAATTTAGCCCAAACCATACCTGTTGCTAAACCAATACTGGCTAAGAAAAAACCTGTACGTGCCGCTTCGAAAGCTTTTAGATCTTGTGATAAATTATTAGTATTGAGTGCTTTCAGGCTGTAAATCAAGCTCGTAAGCATTAAGGCCACCATAGAAAACCACATAGGAACGTGGTAATATAGTACACGAATTGTTTCGTTTAAAATGGGTAAACGTTGCACGGGGCCTATCATTCCGTACACTAAGGAAAATAAGACTAAAAGTAGGCCTAAAAGCTTCCACCAAATACCCTTCATCAAGAAAATATTAATCTCGCCAAAGGTAAGGAAATAAGAGAAAGGATAATAGCAAACTTACCAATGAGAGTAAGGCTAAAACTATTAGGAGAGGTGCATTCACTTCCCATGAAAAACCAGTTAAACTGCGCAAACTAACTCTGCTTAAACTGATTAGTTGAGGATAAAGGAGTGGAATGCTTAAAATGGCGGGTAAGGCAGGGTTATTTGAAGCCTTGGCAGAAATCCCTGCAACAAAAGTTAAAATAGCGCTAAAGCCTAAGCTAGCCAAGAGAAGTATAAAAAGAAAAGCTCCTAAACTATTAATTTCATTACCCATTAAAAAGGTAAAAACTAAAGCCGTGAAAAGTCCGGTAGCATAGAGATATAAAAAATTGTAGATAATTTTACCTAGGACAAGGTTCTCAGGTTTGACCATCCCATAGTAAAGCAAAAATCTTTGATCTGCCTCAAAATGAAAACTGCGATAAGCAGCCTGAACGGCGGAGAAAATAAAAATCACCCAAAAAAATGCATTCCACGTTTCAGCGGATATAACCTCACTGAAAACTAGGTAAGAGAGGTAAACGCTACTGAGGATGTATATTAGAATGGAAAAATAAGATTGTCGCTCCTGCCACTCCAATCGAAAGTTAAGTTTTACTATCTGGTAAATTTGTCCGCGCACGGCGCAAAAGTACCGATTAATATGGATTAGCGGTGGATAATTATAAGCTCAAAGTACCGCGATGATAGTCTGTTTGCGGATTAAATAGCAATAGTAAATAATATTATTAGCCAAGGTAGTACAATGCATTACAAACAATTTTTGATAATAAGACATAATATATAATGAAGGGATGTTTAAAACTAAAAGCCTAAAAATGTTTTTTGGCATAAACCAATAGTCTAAATTTGGGTTAATTCAAAAATGGATGTCATGAAAAAAACACTTTTAGCTTTAAGCCTCGGCTTTTTCTTA
>CBFHVV010000116.1:0-7263 GCA_965658965.1 Croceimicrobium sp. | reverse complement strand
ACTTGAGCGATTTTCGAGATAGGCTAAGATATCGGCCTTTGTAACTCGACCTTCGGAGCCGCTACCCTCAATGCTATCAAGCTCTGCCGCTCCAATTCCTTCTTCTTTGGCGATACTGCGAACAAGAGGTGAGTAAAACCGTCCTTCGGCACTAGCTCGCGGTACTTCTACCGCAGCAGTTGCTTGGCCATCGGCGATGGTTTTTTCCACTTCCTTTACCGCAGCAGACTCGGCTTCTGTGGTTTTGTCAGTGCTAGGCTCTTCGGCGGAAGCTTCTACTGCCCCACCTTCTGTTTCAATTATGGCAATTACTTGACCCACTTGAACCACATCATCTTCATTGAAAAGCTTTTTAACGAGAACACCGTCTTCGGGTGCAGGAACTTCACTATCTACTTTATCGGTAGCGATTTCTAAAAGAGACTCTTCTGCCTCAATAGTTTCTCCTTCTTCTTTTAGCCATTTTATAATGGTTGCTTCTGCTACACTTTCGCCCATTTTGGGCATGGTCAATTCTATCTGTGCCATAATTCTTTGAGAGGTGAATTTTTAAGCTTTTTAAGGCTGCAAAGGTAAAAATTTTCAAGGCGTTAAAAGAGCCTTAATTTTATTTCTAGCTAATTTCCTAAGCTACGCCAGTTTTGAAGCAGTAATTGGACATCACTTTCCAAGCGATAATCCTTCGCGTAGAGCTGATTAAGTTGTAAAATAGTACTCTCACTTAAACTTGACTTTGCCAAGGAGACACTTATTGGTAAAACTCCTTTCTTAATTTTCGGCAGTTTACTATTCTCTGTATGCTTAGCATAAGATACCCAACTACATTGGCCCACTAAAACCAAAAAGGTATTTTTTAAAAAAGTGCCTGGCTTTTTAATAAGAAATACTAAAATAGGACTCAGTATTAATAATAGCAGCGCGGAGAACAAATCAAAGCTGCGTTTGGCCCTCTTGTTAGCTGGTTTACTAATAGCATTAAAATCTAGGGTATACCAAGATCCCTGGCTATGTATTGAGTTACTGCCAATAATAAACTGACTCGCAGGTGGAGCTATCTTAATTTCGATAGCGTATTTACCCAGTTTAGCCATAGCCGCAAAAATATCCTTTGCGGTCATGTCTGCAGAACAGAAAATCACCTCATCTACCTCAAAAAGACTGACCAGATCATCTAGGTCTTTTGCGCTACCTACAAACTCTTTATTTGAAGTTTGCTCCACACTTACCCAGCCACAATAGGAAATTCGCGATTGACTTTCTTTTACCAGGCGATTTACTCGGCTTAATTCTTCCGCACCTCCCACTAGTAAAATCCGTTTATCGCTTTGCGCAGATGCGAAAACCTTTCTGCCTTTCACTTTACCATAAAGTAATCGCCAAAGTGGCAAAATTAAGGTGGCCCACCCAGCCCCTAGAATTATAATAGCTCTAGAAAAGCGCCATGCCTCAGGTAATAAACTATAAGCTACTAAAATGGTAACCGTTCCAATGGCAATGCCACGTATTAGTTGGCTTAATTTGAGATTTTTATCGTAACCGCCGCTAATAAAAATAGCCGCCAACCAAATTGCGATATAGGCCGGAAAAGCTATCTGTCCGAGCTCTTCAGGATATTCGCCGCCCGCGATAAAACGATGATTATCCTCCCAGTAAGATTTAATGTAGAAGAGCCCTGCTGCCAATAAAGCAGCGTCCACTAATGGTCTAGCAATTCGCTCGAGCAGCCTGCGAAAAATAGCCAGAAAAGCACGTAGGTAAATGGCAAGATTAATAAGGACTGAAAAAAGCTTAGCGTAGGTGCCTCCAAAATGCTTTTCTGCAAAAATCACCATCGCTCGATAGAATATAAAGACGTAATTTAAGCTTCCCTTTTTAGTACTTTCTCCTTTATAGTGAATGATACTACTCTCTGCGAAATAATAATTTTTATAACCTCCTTTAATAATACGGTAAGATAAATCCACATCCTCCCCGTACATAAAGAAGTCTTCGTCTAATAAACCAATTTCTTTCAATACCGAATGCCTCATTAACATAAAGGCACCCGCCAGCACTTCTACTTCTTGGTTTTCATCAGCACTTAAATGTCCCATATAATAACGGGCAAAGCGCTTGGATTTTGGAAAAAGCCCCGTAAGACCGCTAATTTTATAAAGGGCTACCAAAGGACTTGGCAAACCGCGCTTCGATTCGGGTAGGTAATGCCCTTTACCATCAATCATTTTAATCCCTAAACTACCGGCTTCAGGATGCGAATCCATAAAACGAAGCGTATCTACAAAAGTGTTCTCCTCTACTACTGTATCGGGATTAAGTAAAAGAATATACTCTCCCTTTGCCACCCGTATAGCTTGATTATTCGCCTTAGAAAACCCTGGATTATCTTGGTTAGCAATGAGTTTTACCCATGGATATTTCTCAGCCACCATCGCTACACTTTCGTCCTGCGAATTATTATCCACCACAAAAACTTCTGCTTCCACAGAATTGAGCGCCGCCTTTACGGAAATAAGGCATTGCTCTAAAAAGAAGCGCACATTATAGTTTACAATTACTATGCTTAGTTTCATGGGCGGAAAAGTGGCCGTCCTAAACTGTCGGCCAATGAATGCTGATGAATAATTTGATTTAGTTCGTTTATCTCAGGCAAATATAAAATAGGATAATTAGCTTCTTGCGCCGAGCGAATTTCTTCGGCGGTACTAAAATGATCTATCAAATGTCTGGTTTCGCCCATCTTTAATACTAATTCTGGCCAATACCAGCCCGCAATTAACCAAGAGGGCTCTAAGCCATTTAGAGCAGTAATACACTGTTCTACCGTATTGGATTTATTCCTTCGCTTACCTTGATCTAAGCTCAATGGACCTTGAAAGGGCGAGAGAAAAATACTTTTCCCATTCGCTTCAAAACGAATCACCGCCTTAGAAGGAGTAGCTCCACGATAAATATTATCATAATCGATACCTAAAAACAAAAGAGAAGCTAGACTTACATAAAGAAATAGTTTTCCTTGCCCATCACGCGAAAGCGCTGCAATTAGCAACCACATAAAGGGCAAAGCAGCAATAAAAAACTCTGATTTAAAAGGGAGACGCATAAAAACCAAGGCTTGCAAAGCGAGAATGAGAAAAACTCCCGCCTGAAAAGAAATCCCACTAAAATGTGATGGCCAGCTAAAATTAAGTTTCAAGCTGCGGACACTAGCCAAACGCCAAAGAATAACAATCGCCAAGGGCAGGCCCCAAATGCCAATGCTAATTTTATAGGCAATGTTTGCCCAACCAGGAAAGGGTGGTTTATGAAAATCTAAAAAGCTTAAGCCGTAAGTAAACAAAGGAGGGAGAAAAACAAACACAGAAACCAAAGCTGCAGCGATGTATATTTTTAGCAAAGCCCTAACATTCGAAAATCCTAGCCAAAGGGTATAGGGAAGAATGAAGCCTAAAGAGGAAATACGAAAGCCTGTTGCCAAGCCAAGCGCTATGCCAAGCCACCAGTATTGCTTGCGCAGAAGTGCCAAAAAACTAGCAAGAATGAAGAAGAGCGCAAAATTATAATCGATGGTATAGGTACTTGCAATAAAAAAGACCGGAATAAAACCAAAAGCCAAAGACCAATAAAAAGCTTGCTTTAGCTTAAGCTCTCTAGCAATTACAAAAAGTAAAACCACCGCGGCAGCGCTAATTATTGCGCTAAGCAAATTAAAGAGAATATAGGAGTGATTTAAAGGCCAAAGAATGGCTAGAGTCCATTCATAAATGGGGTGACCGGGCAAACGTGACACTTCGTAAATACCAGTTTCCGCTATAGTTTTTGCATTTAAAGCATTGCTCCAAGCATCAAATTCTTTACCATATCCCTCACTTAAAAACGGTAAACGCAAGAGCAAAGAAATAACAAAAAGCGCAAGTAGCGGAAAACGATCGAGTAGCTTCAATTAGGAGCGATTTTGATGGATAGATGTTTCGTAGGGTAGGCGATTTTTAATACTGCGGGCTAAAGTGAGTTCATCTGCGTACTCTAATTGATCGCCCACTGCTATTCCGCGAGCAATAGCACTAAGTGGCAACTGAAAGTCTTTTAGCTTTTTAAAAATATAAAAGGCCGTAGTCTCTCCTTCCATGGTGGTACTCAAAGCTAAAATCACTTCTTTAATTTCACCCTGCGAGGCCTTATCTACCAAAGTCTTAATATTTAAATCATTAGGCCCTACTCCATCCATGGGGCTTACCAGTCCTCCTAAAACATGGTAAATACCTTTGTATTGCCCGGTGTTTTCAATCGCCATTACGTCACGAATATCTTCCACTACGCAAACGATGGATTTATCGCGCGTGGGATTGGTACAAATGTGACATTGTTCTACATCACTTAAATTCCCGCAAGAAGTGCAGCGCTTAACCTTATCGTGTAAGTCTACTAAACTAGCCGCTAATTTTGTAGTAACTACCGTTTCGGAGCGCAATAAGTAGAGCGCCAAACGTAAGGCTGTTTTCTTACCAATGCCAGGTAAGCCACCTATTTCTTCTACCGCTTTTTCTAAGTATTTCGATGAAAAATCCATGGCGGCAAATATAGCAAGCTGTGGCTGATAAATAGATCTTGATTTTCTGCGATTATAATGAAGGAACGCCGAATTCTTGCATATAGCAAAAAGGGTTAATACAATAATTGCTTAGCGTACGTGAATTTCACGTACACTCAGTGGTAGTCGCATTCTTTCAAGCTCATAGGCTTTCCATAATAATCGCTTGATATTCTCACTGCTGCCAACAAAGCATTTATTATAGTCCTAAAAACCTTTAATTTGCCAAAAATGATCTTTGATGAGCGCGAGTCTTATTCTCACCATTATTATTGCCTATTTCTTACTATTAATTTTGGTGGCGCGTTTTACCGCAGGGAGTGGTGATAATGAAGCCTTCTTTTTAGGGAATCGCAAAAGCCCATGGTATGTGGTGGCATTTGGCATGATAGGCGCCTCTCTTTCGGGAGTTACTTTTATTTCTGTGCCGGGTTGGGTTGAAGCTAGCTCTTTCTCTTATATGCAAGTGGTTTTGGGCTATGTGGCGGGCTATATGGTCATTATAAAAGTTCTTCTCCCCCTCTACTACCGTCTAAATTTAACCTCTATTTACAGTTACCTAGATGGGCGTTTTGGTAGCCGATCTTATAAAACTGGGGCTATCTTTTTTCTTATTTCACGCATCATAGGTGCCGCTTTTCGTTTATACCTGGTGGCAATCGTTTTGCAAATTGCCATTTTCGATGCATTCGAATTGCCCTTCTGGCTCAGCGTAGCGGTGACCATCGTCCTAATTTGGATTTACACTTTTAAAGGTGGAATTAAAACTATTATCTGGACTGATACGCTGCAAACCAGTTTTATGCTTATTGCCGTGTTCACCACCTTGTGGATTATCAAAGATCGTATGTTTCCCGACCTAAGCTTTATTGAATACGTTTCAGAGTCCTCCTACTCGCAAATTTTCATTTGGGAAGATTGGCGTTCGGGCAACCATTTTGTCAAACAGTTTTTAAGTGGCATGTTTATTACCATAGTAATGACAGGTTTAGACCAAGATATGATGCAGAAAAACCTCAGCTGTCGCAGCTTAAGTGATGCTCAAAAAAATATGTTTTGGCTCTCGCTGATTTTAGTACTTGTTAATTTGGTATTTCTATCGCTGGGTGCTGTTTTATACGACTATGCTGCACAAGCAAATATTGCCTTCGAAAAACCCGATGAACTTTTTGCAGCTGTAGCACTGAGTGGTAAAATTGGCATGGCAGTAGCGATATTTTTTGTCATTGGTTTAATAGCCGCTGCCTACTCTAGCGCCGACTCTGCGCTTACTGCACTTACCACTTCTTTCTGCGTAGATATACTAAGACTTAAGCAAGAAAGCGATCCGAAGCGTGCAACACACTTAAGGAAATTGGTGCACATTGGATTTTCTTTAGTGCTATTCTTAGTGATTATTATCTTTAAGGAGCTAAACGACAATAGTGTTATTAGTGAACTATTTACGGCAGCAGGTTATACTTATGGTCCACTCTTAGGCCTCTACGCCTTTGGCCTGCTTACTAGGTGGCAAATTAAAGATAAGTGGGTGCCGATTGTGGCTATTATTGCGCCGATACTCTCTTACATTTTAAAAAATAATTCTCAAGATTGGTTTAACTATACCATGAGTTTTGAGCACTTAATCATTAATGGAATTCTTACCTTTATTGGCTTATTATTCCTAGCTAAGAAAACAGACTACCCTAAGTCGGAAGAAGCCTTAAATACTGTTTAAAAAGCCAGCTTTCCCACTTATAAAGTCATTAAAATTAAGGCGATGAAAAGACTTTTAATTACTGGGGCCACTGGAAATGTGGGCGAATCGGTACTAAAGTCTCTGCTAGAGAAGAAAGGTGATTTTCAGGTACAAGCAGGACTAAGAAATACCTCGCACGGCAATACAACCTCTAGCGACCCACGTTTAAGCTTGGTCCATTTTGACTTTGAGGACAGGAAGTCTGTAAAGCTAGCTTTAGCTAATTGCGAGATACTTTTCTTGCTGCGGCCACCACAAATTGCAGATGTGGAAAAATACTTTAGCCCACTTATAGAAGCTGCTAAAGAAGCACATATTCAGCACCTTGTTTTTTTGTCTGTGGCTGGAGCTGAAAAAAATAGCTTTATTCCACATTTTAAAATTGAAAAATTAATCAGGGAGAGTGGCTTGTCTTACACCTTTTTAAGGCCAGCTTATTTCATGCAAAACTTCACCACTACTTTACTAAAAGATATAGTGGAGAGACAATTAGTTTTCCTTCCCGCGGGCAAGGCTAAATTTAACCTTATTGATGTGCAGGATTTAGGCGATGCCGCTGCTGAAGTCTTACTAAACGCAGAGGAACATAAGGAAAAAGCTTACCAGCTAAGCAATAGCGAGCTTTTAAATTTTATGGAGATGTGTGAGATCATTAGTAAAGCGACTGGAAAAAAAATAAAATATAAAAGTCCAAACTTAATCGCCTTTTACCTCCGAAAAAGACGGGAGGACCAGCCTCCCATGCTTATTTTGGTAATGATTATGTTGCACTATCTACCTCGTTTTCAAACAAATCCAACTCCGAATGATAGTTTAGATCAAATTATTGGCAAAAGTGCAAGAACATTAAATGACTTCGCTCAAGCCCAAAAAGAGACTCTTCGTGGTTAAGAGGACTAAGAGTTTTAATAAGTCACAAAAGGCATCTGGTAGAGAT
>CBFHVV010000115.1:0-7362 GCA_965658965.1 Croceimicrobium sp. | reverse complement strand
GTACCAGCCCATTAAACGCATAAAGGCCATTAAGATAAGCAAAACCGAAAAGATATATTGCAGTAACAGTATTGCTACTAAAGAAGCCCGGAGGTATTTCTTTTTGTAGGCTAAGCCTCTATAGGGAAAAAGGGCAATGATACTGCCCAGGGTGAAACCCAAAATGTTAAAACCGATAAGGTTGGCATTAAGCGCTAGGAAAAAGCTTGTTGTAAAGCTACCCATGCCTTTAATAATCAGTCCAAAAGCTAGACTGTTCATCACAATCAATACAGCTATTCTTTTCAGGAATTTAGTCCTCTCTCTTTTTAGGTCCTCCGCTAAGTCTTCGGGAAATTGAGGCTTAAGCCTTTGCTCAAGAGTCATGTTGTATTATTTTAAACTTTCAATTTCCTTGCGATAGCTGGCTTTTTCTCCTTCCGTGAGGGATGCATCCTGAGCGATTAAGCTTAAGGCTTTTTGGAGGTGATTCTCAGCTTTTTCTAGCTCGTTTTGGCTCAGATAGATTTCAGCCATCCAGGCGTAATAACTAAAATCATTCGGGTATTCTTCAATGGCCTTTCCTAGAATTTCTAGGGTGAAATTTAGACGCTGCTCCCCATAAATGCCATCGTAATCATTGTAATATTCGGAAGCGATACTGTTGAAAAACAAGTGGGAAGGCCGAACTGCAAAATCTAAATTAGCAGATAGAGAAGAATATAAAGCTAAAAAATCGTCCCAAGGAACCTGATTGCGCGAGTTTTTTGCCAAGGCAAAGCAGCGGTCTATTCTCCGGCCATATTCTTTAAATATTTCACTTAAAGCTTTGCCCACCGTGAGGCCGGGTGTTATATCGTGGGCAACAGGATGTTTATAGAATTTCCATTGTAGGTTAGCAGGCAGTACTTGGGAGCGGAGGTATAGGTTTAAAGTATCCACGGCCGATTCATGTAAATCTCCGTAAGACTTTTCACCAACAGAAAAATAGTAGTAATAGCTTTGGGGGCGAGACGCAATGTTTTCCAAGAAAAGCGCAAACTGTTTTGCCTGATATTCTTCGCCAAAATCAAAATTGGCAACACTACTGGCAATGATGCCATTAAAAAAATCTGGTCTTTTTGATAGGGCATAAGAGGAAAAAATTGCGGTGCGAGAATGCCCGATCAGTAAATGGAAATTTGCGATGGGGTATTTTTTACGTAGTTCCTTATGCAATTCCATCTCTATAAAGGCGATTAAATCGTCTGCTTGCCCACCCGTTTCGTTGGGGAAGGTCCACGAGGCTCTATTTTTCGGGGAAAAAGCAATGCCCACAATTATTGCTTTGGGCATCCATTGCAAGGTGCTGAGGTAATCTATGGTAGATAAATTATAGTGGTAATTGCTAATTAGCTGCTTGTCTAAAAGGTAAATAACTTGGTATTCGGATTGCGATGAACTATCTAGCCCTTGGGGTAATGTTATTTCCAAGTTTACAGAATCCTGCAAGCTTTTCGAATATAAGCTGCTCTCTAGAGGCTTTTGGTAAGAAGAGAAGGCTTGAGCCTGAATAAAATAGCCGGTAAATAGCAGCAAAATATAGATCCAAGTTGCTTTCATGGAAGGTAAAGGCTTAAGTTTAAATTGGCCCCGCTTTTACAAAAGCTAGGGCAGATTTTGTAGGGCAGTTCAAGATACAGGATTTTAATAATACCAAGCCAACCGAACAGACTAAAGCAGAGGCCGGTCTTCTTTTATTAACCTTTAAAAACCTCTTTGCGTTGCCAGTTTAGGTATTCGGGACGGGGTTCGGATACACCATTACTGGGGAGGCTGATAGCTTGGCCTTTATGACGATCTAACCAGAAGTCCAGGTTTTGGCCATTTACCCCTTGAGCGATTAGTAATTCTAAATTTTGATTGAAACCAATGGCGCCATAATCGAGGAGTTTATGATGGATGGAGCAGAGGGCGATGCCATTGTCAAGGGCATCTGGACCTTGAGAATTATGCCATTGTATATGCGCAGCCTCTACACCAATTAGGGTATTGCGGTAACGTAGGTTATAGCCGCAAATAGCGCATTTATATTGATAGGCATCTAAGACTGTTTGACGGAAATAAGGATCACGTTGCTTGCGATGGTATAAGGTTTTACTATTGTTGTGCAGGCCAGTTGCTAGGCGAATGTCTTCGTGCATGGTCTCGCTAAAGTGGTCGTCTAATAGATTTTGTACTAATTGTGCAAAGTAAGTTTTGTCTTTAATCTGCTTTTCAAAGTCAGCGGTGAAAGCCCCATGGTAATTGAGCTTATTGAGCTCAGAGATCTTTACATCACCTTTATAGTTAGGGTCTAAATCGTTGATTTGCCAAATGCCATCACTCCTTAAACGCACAAAGGGATATTGTGGATTTTGTCTTGCGGATCCACCAAATTGAGCGATTAAATCCTTTACCTCGTCTCTTAGATCGAGCCAAGGAAATTCTTTCTGACCATTTTGCCAATGGCCCAAAGCATAAAGCAGTAGCAAGGGTTTATGCGGTGCACGGGTGGAACCGCGTTTCCAAGTGTTGAGGTTGAGGGGGGAGTGGGGCATGGGTTGGCGGAGAAATTAACGTTTATTGCCCTTTTTGTTTTCTTTAGGTTAAGATAAGCAGAGCAATATAATTCTAGAAAGGCTATAAATATCAGTTTCTTGGTCAATTGAGAAGCTTTGATATAGCAGTCTATTTAAACCGAATTTGTAAATTTATTTTGAATTGAAGTTCATTTTTTTCTTTGTAGAGCCAGCCATAGTAATACTTTTTTCCTTTAGGTTTGGGTTGCCCAGGTAGATTAGGATCTTCTCCAGTCGATGCTTGTTCAAACGTCGTATTATTAATTAAATAGTTCCTAAAAAGGTTGAAGTCATAAATATGAAAACAAAGTATGTCCCCATCCTTTTTCGCAATTATAACCCCTCCAAAAGAATCATATTCTCCTAGCCAAGGTTTTTCTGAAGTCATGCCCATTGCGGACTCTGTTAAAAACCTCTTTAATTTATACTCATAAAGACGCTGCTCATTCGGCCTATTATTATAGAAGTTTAAAGGGTCTTCTGTTTCTAAGTAATCCGATATATTTCTTAGAGATAATTCACTTTTCAGATATCGATAGTATAGCGCCCAGCCTAGTATTTCAGGTAGATCCCCATCTACCATTTTAAGGTTTTTCCAAAGTTGCTTAGATTGAACCGTTAGAAATTTAAACTGTCCTCCAATCTTTAATAGTTCTTGGATACGGTAGGTTAATTTTGAAACTCTCCCAAAAGGCTTGTAGGTTCTTTTGTTAAAGTCGGCTACTGACTCTGATAGTGTGTTAGTTACAGAAAATATGAAATTGTTTCCAGTGCCAGTATTGAATAAGGTAGAGTTACCGCCTAGAAGTGATTTTATGCTAAATCCTAAATCTGTTTCAGTGGCTAATCGGTGATCATATATTTTTAGTTTGATATCCGATTTTACATCGCTAGGAGCTTTGATTTTTTTTATTTGAGTAGACTTCAAAAAATCATCAAGCTCAATTATTGGAAATGATAGTCCTTTGCCTTTCTTGATTCCGTCAAGTAGTTGTTCAGAAACTTTTTTTAATTCATCTATCGAAAAGTCACCAATTAGTTTTTTAGATTCTCCTTCAACTTGATTAAGTGTGACAGTTTTTTTTCGGTCAAATTCTAGGGTATAATTTGCTTCGGATTTGTAAGCCTTAATAATTGAGTAAACATTATTATAGTCTCGATTTAAGTTTATATCCGACTGATGAAGCTTTCCCTCTGCCAACAGGGTAATTAGAACATATAACTCACTCCAATCGCCCTTATTGCCTTTTAGCATTGGTCTCCATTATTAAATTGATAATTTGACTTGCAGTCGCTTGAATCGCGGGAACCGCTACCGAATTTCCGAATTGCTTGTATGCTGAAGCATCTGCAACAGGAATTACATAGGTATCAGGAAAGCCTTGTAATCTCGCCCATTCTCGCGGAGTCATCTTGCGGATTCCTTGTCGGTTTACTTCGCCTCTAATGTGAGTGACGGGGGTAAAATCTTCGAGTCTATCATCATAAACTAAATTTCTTTCCCTACCCATCCCACCGCAAACAACTGCGTTAGCTGTTCCGTCATCAGGGATAATTTCATATCCAAAACCGTTACCTTTACTTTCGTGCCTCTTCTTGTGATTGATAAGAGTGTTTAGGTAAGTGTCAGATAAATAGTACTTCACAGATACTACAGCTTCTTCTTTTACATCTTCGAAAGTTATAGGCTCTTTTGTTGGCTCAGGATAATTAAAGCTATCAATACCTAAATCACTTCTAAACCCGACAATAAAAATTCGCTCTCTATTTTGAGGAAGACCGAAATCCCTAGCGTTTAATATTTGGGGGTCAGGCACATAGTAGCCTAAGTCATTTCTTAAGACATTGAGAATTGTAGTCAGGGTTTTCCCTTTATCATGATTTCTTAAGCCTTTAACATTTTCCAGAAAGATGGCTTTCGGTTGTTTACGCTTGATGATTTCTGCAACATCAAAAAACAAAGTTCCTCTTGTGTCTTCAAAGCCACCTCGTTTGCCAGCGATTGAGAAGGCTTGACAGGGAAATCCTGCACATAGAACATCAAAATTATCAGGAATAAACTGCTTTACTTCTTCCTTTGTGATGTCGCCAAATGGCACATCGCCAAAATTTGCTGCGTATGTCTTTTTAGCCTTTTCGTCCCACTCACTAGTGAAAACGCATTTGCCTCCTAAATTTTGCATTGCCAGCCTAAAGCCACCGATACCAGCAAAGAGGTCGATGAATTTGAATTTAGGCGTTTTTGGTTCAGGAAAAGGAACCTCATTTTTAAAGTCAAAGAGCATGTACTGTAAGGCTTCCTCGGCAACAGTATTATTAATCTCTTTTTCAGGGTACTTATATTCTAGGGCGCGCTTTACATGGTTTAGTGCCTCGTCTTTGTAAAACTGTGAGACCCCATTTTTATGGTTATGAAAGTAATGAGTTAAAGCTGCTTTCCCGTTAGCATCTGCATCCATCACTTTACCTTTAATCTTCTGGTTATTAACCTCCTCCAGTGATATCTGCCCTTTCAATTTCATCTTTTTTTCCATTCAAACTTTGAGTAGGCAAGTTACAAATTGGTATTTTAGTTTGCCACCCTAGAAAAATAGAAATACCATTCAGTTCTTAATTTAAATGTTTTGAACCAAATAGATCATAGCAGAAATTTGAGCGATACCCCAGCGTAGATATCTTAAAAGTTTGAAAATAAAAGGTGGAGCAGGATATCGAACATTTAATAAGCGGCACCCTCGCTAAAAAAGCCATAAAACCATCAGAGGTCATTTCACTGCGCTCCCTAGCACCTAAATTTTCAATTTTTCGCTGCTACCTTAATCCTTCGCATCTGCGCAAGCACGAAGCTGAGGCAGCTTTTAACTTAAGGGTAGATCATTCTTCTTCACTTACATAAGCCATGAATAAGATTAAGCCAATGAGCAAAGTGATGGCCAACAAGATTAGAGTTATGTATAAGCCGAAGGTCAAGAAGGTTAAAAGAAATATGTTTGGAAGAGCGGCGGCGGTAGTGGCTGTAAATGCTGCATAAAGCCCAGCGCTTAATAGTAGTAGGATGCCTGCTACAATAAAAAAGGCCAAATGTGACTGGGCTTTGGCGGGAGGGCTTTCGGGATTCGATTCTTCTGCTTGCGGATGTTTTTTAAGCTCTATAACAATGGGCTCCCTTAATCCTTGTTCCTTCTCGGAAACCTCTTTAGAAAGTACCCCCTCCACCGTGTAAGAGTCTGGTGCAGTGGCCTTGGAAAGGGAAGCTTGCTTAAAAGGAGCTGGCTGCGCAATTAGGGGCTTAGTATCTTTGAGTTGAATATTTTCAGAAGCCGAATAGCCCTTATCCTTTGGTTTAGGATGTGATTTGGATGGTCTTTTTTTAAGAGCCGGGTGGAGGTCTACATGATAGCCACTAAGATGCTGGCGCTTGCTAATGCTACAACTCGTGCTTGCTATTAATATGAGAAATGAAAAAAGGAAGAGTCTGTACATGAGCTAAAAATAGGTGATTTGGGCTTTCGCAGGAAAGCAACTCTAAATTAGGTGTTTTCAGATTTGGGAGCAACTATGCTAAGTGTTTGTCTGTTGAATGGGCCTATGGTACTCAAGCTGTCTGGGTTTTACGTAATATCCACTGCTTTATTCATCTTTGTTTTTTTGTTGCTTTAAATATGATAATTAAGTTCTTAATTGAGGCTGGATTAAAGACTAATGACATTGAGGGGTATAGCTCAATGTACAGCTTCGTTCGCTTTTGCATGGCTCAATGTCATTAAATCTTGTGGGTTTTAAAGTTAAAACTGGCTTATGGCCATAATATCTTTCTTAATAAGCTGTTTTTCAATGCGATAATTCGCGATGCAGTTAAGATTCTCAAGATGTTTTGTCGTCCGTTTTTTGCTTGACCAAAAAAGGACCAAAAAAGTCAAGGCTCCAATTCCTTACTTCAAAAACTTGCATAAAAGGCAAATTCAGTGGGCGAGCTCCTCTCGTCGCTTCCCAATTCATTAAGCCTTTTATTTTATTTTTTGGCGCTCGTAATTGAGGCCGGCTAACCTACTAACTAAAATTTCGATAAATTGAAAGCTAAGGCTTCGTATGCTTTTTTTTGGGTCGATGTCATCAAATCTTCTGGGTTTTAAAGCTAAAACTCTGTACTCAGCATGACGGAAGGGTTATTCGGTGCAATAGTATTGAGGGTTTGAAGCTGCGGCAGCTGCGGCTTATGGCCATAAGATCTTTCTTAATAAGTTGTTTTTCAATGTGAGAATTCGCGATGCAGTTAAGATTCTCAAGATGTTTTGTCGTCCGTTTTTCGGTTACGAACGCTAGTCCTCTTTCAGAGGAGTTCGTGAGTTCCGCTCCGCTCCAGTCGATCAAAAAAGGACCAACCGAACGGAGTGAGCTCTGCCATTCCTTTAAAAGGAAAACACGCATGGCAAACCGAACGAAGTGAGCTCAGCCAATCAAATAAAGAGAAAATTAGCTTGGCTAAAAAAGTCAAGGCTCCAATTCCTCTCTTCAAAAACTTGCATAAAAGGTAAGTTCGGTGAACGCGTTATTTTAGTCTTACTAGCGTTTGCCTTTTGTTATTGGTTTTTTAAATATGCTTCACGATACAGTAATGCATCTCAAGATGTTTTGTCGTCCGTTTTTTGCTTGACCAAAAAAGGACCAAAAAAGTCAAGGCTCCAATTCCTTACTTCAAAAACTTTCATAAAAGGCAAATTCAGTGGGCGAGCTCCTCTCGTCGCTTCCCAATTCATTAAGCCTTTTATTTTATTTTTTGGCG
>CBFHVV010000114.1:0-7489 GCA_965658965.1 Croceimicrobium sp. | reverse complement strand
GTGATGTAGTACTATGCTTTAACTTCCGCACCGACCGAGGACGCCAAATTACTACCGCTTTAAGCCAGCAAGCCTTTCCAGAGCAAGGAATGAAACCCTTGTCGCTGCACTACCTAACGATGACACGCTACGATGATACCTTTAAAGGGGTAAAAGTTATCTACGAAAAAGATAATCTTAGCAACACCATGGGCGAGGTTCTCGAAGCCGCTGGTAAAAGCCAGGTGCGCATTGCAGAAACTGAAAAATATCCACACGTAACTTTCTTCTTTTCAGGAGGACGAGAAGACGAGTATCGAGGAGAACGCCGCCTGATGGTTTCTTCACCAAAAGTAGCTACTTACGATCTTCAACCAGAGATGAGCGCCTTTGAGGTACGCGACTCTATTATTGAAGACATCAACACTAATACTCCTGATTTTATCTGCTTGAACTTTGCCAATCCAGATATGGTGGGACATACCGGCGATATGGATGCAGCAATTACTGCCTGTGAAACAGTAGATGCTTGCGCAGAAGCAGTGGTAAAAGCCGGATTAGCCAAAGATTATACTTTCATTATTTTAGCCGACCATGGAAATGCCGATTGCATGCAAAATGATGACGGCAGTCCGAATACGGCGCACACCACCCAGCCCGTTCCTTGCTTTTTAATTGGAAATAAAGTTGATGGCATTAAGTTGCAGGAAGGAGTTTTAGGCGATGTGGCTCCAACATTATTAGATTTATTAGACGTGGCAAAACCTGCTGCGATGACCCGAAAATCGTTGATAGTATGATTTCAGAAAATTCTAAACTGATAGCCGTAGATTTTGACGGCACTATTGTAGATGATATGTTTCCTGAAATTGGGAAACCAAAAAACTTTGCTTTTCAAACTTTAAAAATGCTTCAGAAAGATGGCCACCGCCTTATCCTATGGACCTATCGCCACGGACGGAAGTTAGATGAAGCTGTGAAGTTTTGTGAAGATAATGGAATAAAGTTTTACGCCGTAAATAATAGTTTCCCCGAAGAAAATTACAGCAATAAGGAAGCTAGCAGAAAAATTAATGCTGACATTTTTATAGATGATAGAAACCTCCAAGGTTTCCCAGGCTGGGGTGAAGTTTACCAGAAAATAGGTAATAACGAGCAGGAGACAGTCAATAACACTAAACCCAAAAAGAAAGGATTCTTTAAATTTAAATGATAAAATATAAAAGTCCTGCGGAAATTGAAAAACTCCGCGCAGCTGCACAAGTAGTAAGTAGAACCCTTGGCGTAATCGCAAAAGAAATTAAACCAGGCGTAAAGCCGGTAGATTTAGATCGTATCGCCGAAGAGTATATCCTCTCGCAAGGAGCAAAACCTGGATTTAAAGGCCTATATGGCTGCCCTAGCACCCTGCTTATCTCCAAAAATGAAACAGTGGTACACGGTTTACCAACCGACATTCCCCTAGTGGAAGGCGACATTGTGAGTGTAGACTGCGGCTCGATTTTAGACGGGTATTATGGCGATCATGCCTACACCTTTGAAGTAGGCGAAATTGATCCTGCGGTAAAAAAAATGTTAGATGTAACCAAAGAATCACTGTATTTAGGCATTGCTGCTTTTAAGGCGGGGAATCGTTTAGGCGATATTGGACACGCCATTCAGAAGCATGCAGAAGATCATGGTTACGGAGTGGTGCGTGAACTTGTAGGACACGGTATAGGAACTAAGTTACATGAAGACCCGCAAGTACCTAATTACGGAAAACAAGGCAAAGGCAAGCTACTTAAAAACGGTATGACCTTGGCCATCGAACCGATGATTACCATGGGAACTTTCCGTGTAAAACAATTAAGTGATGGATGGACCATCAATACTGTAGATGGTAAAATGGCTGCACATTTTGAGCATGATGTGGCGATGGTAGACGGTCAACCTGAAATCTTATCTACCTTCGATTATGTATACGAAGCCCTAGGCATAAATCCCGAAGATGATAAAATCAGCATTTAAGTTTGCCCTTAATACCATTCCGCGCCCTGTACTGATACGACTAAGCTACGCGGTTGCGCCTCTTTTGGCTCTTTTTTACCGTGGAGATAAATTCGAAGATCCTATTGATGGTAGAAAATATCGCAAGCTACTCCCCTATGGTTACGAAGGTCGTCAGCGTGAAAACGCCTTAGCTCCAGCCTCGCTTTCTCTGGAAAGACATAGATTGCTATGGCTATACCTTAAAACCCGCACAAACTTCTTCACCAAACAACAATACCTTTTGCATATCGCTCCTGAACAATGCTTTTATGGGCGCTTTCGCAAGATGAGTAATTTACAATATCTCACCGCAGATTTGGACTCGCCGATCGCCGATGTTAAAATGGATATCCACAATATTCAATACGAAGAAAATACTTTTGATGTGGTTTTTTGTAATCACGTTTTAGAGCATGTTGACGATGACCAACAGTGTATGCGCGAATTATGTCGTGTACTAAAACCAGGTGGGCTCGCCATTATGCAGGTTCCTTTTGAAAAGGGACGTAAAATTACCGACGAAGACCCGACTATAACCGACCCCGAAGAGAGAATTAGACGCTTTGGCCAGTACGATCATGTGCGGGTTTATGGCCTCGATTACGCTACTCGACTGAAAAACGCAGGCTTTAAAGTTGAAGCGGTTGATTTTTCGGAAGAGCTAGCAAAAGAGGAGTATAAAAAATACGCTTTAATGCCAGGGGAAATACTCTACGTTTGCACCAAGTAAATAGCTAAGGTTCTGCAATAGACATAAAAAAAGGTCGTAGTTAAAATTAACTACGACCTTTTTCTTTGCAGTGCTATTGCCGGGTTAATAGCCTACGTAAGGAACTTCCTTCTCATTGAAAGTGATATTATTCTCTGCTAATTCGGCTAACATTGGCTGGTAAATTTCTTTGCTAATTGGGATCTGCACGCCAGGCGTTTTAATATTCCCATTTAAAATATTACGCGTAGCAATGGCAACTGGTAATCCTACGGTTCGGGCCATGGCCGTTTCTCTCGAATCAATACCAATACTAACCATACTAGATTCAATCATATGTAATTCTCCTTTAAGCTCATAGCCAAACTTATGGTACATAACAATCATATCCTTGTCGTCGTCGTCTAACTGCCATTTGTCTTGCAAAATTTTCTGCAATACTTGCGCTGGAGTAGGCCTAGCCATACCAATCTTTACATCACTAAAAACTCCTAGCCATTTTAGCTTATCCATTATTTCGCTATCCTGAGGAATATTCAAATAATGCATTAGTTTTAATTCTACCGAATCATGCGGGTTATAAGCGAGAAAGAGATTGGTGAAATCACGATAGGTCATTTCGCTGCAATCTTCTAAATGGTACGAATCATCGGTCATCCCTAATTTTACGAAAACATCCCAAGCACGACAAAAGCCAGGTCTGCGTAAAGTACCACGATAAATAGTAGGAATATCCTCTAAACCATACACTTCACGATAATTAAGCGAATCGCGGTTAGCATAACCTTCAAATCGGCCAAAACCTTCTACTTCAATAATTTCTGTGCGACGGAATAAATGGTGGTAGGGAATATACTTATAATTACCTTCCTGTTTAAATTTCACTGCGCCCCCCGATCCTGCTAATACTACATTGCGTGGGTTCCATGTAAACTTATAGTGCCAAGGGTTATTATCACTTTCTGGCGCGATTAGCCCTCCCGTAAAGCTTTCAAAAAGTTTTAGATCACCACCCTTTGCTCTAATTTCATCCAAGACTTTCATGGCGCTCAAATGATCGATCCCCGGATCTACTCCAATTTCGTTTAATACCACCACCCCTGCTTCTTTCGCTCTTTTATCAAGCGCTTTCATCTCCTCACTTATGTAAGAAGCGGTAACCATATGCTTTCCTAAAGCAATGCAATCGGTTGCCACCGAGATGTGCATATGCGCGGGTAGCATTGATATTACCAAATCTGCTTTAGATATAGCAGCTACGCGGCTTATCTCATCGTTCACATCAAACTCAAGAGCCGTCATTCGCGCATTATCACCTGCCTTTTCCTCGGCTAAGCTTAGCGATTGATCGGCAATAGTTACCTGCCAATCTTCTGCAACAGCATGTTTTTTTAAATAATCTACCAGTGAATAAGTGGAGCGACCTGCTCCTATTAAAAGTATATGTTTCATAGTTTATAAGTCAATGGCGGCAAATTTAAAATTATAGAAAGGTGTTTTACCTTTGAGGCAATTTAAATTTGGAAACTTGCACAATTCAAAGTTCTTCTTCTTAGTTCTTTTCATGCCCATCTGCCTAAGCGCACAAATAAGCCTTATGCTTAAGGATGAAACGAAGACTGGTTTCAAATTGGTGATTGATGGTTATTTACAAAACGAACAAGCGGTAAATAAACTTAATTTACAAAACCTCTCGGTAGGTAAGCACGATCTTATTTTTCTAATGGATGATGGGGAAAAGCTGCGAAGAAAAATTGAGCTCGATCGATCTTCCCACTATCAATATGTTTTGCATCGCAATTTTAGGGGCGCAAGGAAACTGCGTTATCGAGGTTCATATTCTAAGCTGAGCCAAAATGCTATGGTTTTAGACTTTAATACTAAGACTGAATATCAAGACCTGCGAGAGAGCATTGCTGTGGTAGATAGCCTGAGCCATTATCCAAAAACGAGCGCTGCAAATCTCTTGCTGGATGAAGCAGAAACTACTCTAACAGAAAATGATACCGCAGCACAGACTAGCCTGGTAGCTACGGAGATTAGTACCAAACCCACTGAAACTAAAGACAGTGTGATAGTTACTGAAATTAATACGACAGAGCCAGTTGAAATAGAAGATCGGCAAGCTACGGCCTACAGCGCTTTACAAAAGAGCATTAAGCTGAATGATTTTGAATTCGATAAGATTCAAATGATTGAAGAGTTTTTGCAGTCGGAAGCAATAAGTGCTAGCCAATTAGTAAGCCTTCTTCAAGAGCTAAAGTACGATCAGAGTAGACTGCAAATTTTAAAGATAGCAGCAAGTAAACAACCAGATCTTAAAAAAGATAAAGAACTTTTTCTTAGCACACTTGATTACGAGCTAAGTAAGCAAAAAGCTAATTCATTTTTTCTATGAAAATAAATAAATCTACCCTCGCCTGGGCAGCTGGATTTGCTGCGATAGCTGTAATCTTTGGTGCCCTAGGTGCTCATGCGCTTAAAAACACTCTAAGCGCCAGTAGTTTAGAAAGCTTTAAGACGGGCGTTCGCTATCAAATGTGGCATGCCTTGGCCTTAGCTTTTCTTGCCCTTATTCCGGTAAAAGACTTGAATATTAAATGGGTGAAAATGCTCTGGATTGCCGGAGTAATTCTTTTTTCTGGCAGTATTTATTTATTGAGTATTGCTCCATTAATCAATATTAATTTTAGCTTTTTAGGCCCAATTACCCCCCTCGGAGGATTGGCTTTAATTTCAGGGTGGATTATACTACTAATCAAGTCTTTAAGTCTCAAAAAACAAGCTTAGTGTACTTTTTACGCTAAGCAAATGTGCTTATTTTTATTGATTAAAGAGAGTATTAAGCGGCAATAAGTATTAATTTTGCGCCATAGAATTATTGCTAATTTAAACGCAACACTATTATGTTCAAAGAAGTGAAACCTACACACTCCTCTCTAGAGCAATATGGGATAAAAAACGCAAAAGCCCTTTGGAACCTATCCCCCGAAGATTTAACTAAAATTACCGTTGATAATAAGATTGGAGAAATCGCTGATAGCGGTGCTCTAACCATTGACACGGGTGAGTTTAAAGGTCGTTCTCCTCTTGATAGATTTATTGTAAAAGATGATATCACTGCCGAATCTGTATGGTGGGGTAATATTAATATTCCATTCGAACCTGAGCATTATAGTGCTTTAAAGGGTAAAGTTATGGATCACCTAAGTGGTCAGGAACTTTACGTTAGAGACGTTTATGCTTGTGCAGATGAGAGATACCGAATGAAAATCCGTGTAATTACGGAACTTCCATGGTCAAATCTTTTTGCTAGCAATATGTTTATTGAGCCAAGCGATGAAGAGCGTGCCGATTTCGAACCCGAATGGATTGTTTTCAATGCGCCACGTTTTATGGCCAATGCTAAAGAAGACCACACCCGTCAGCACAACTTTGCCATTCTAAACTTTAGCGATAAAGTTGCTTTAGTAGGAGGTACTGGCTACACCGGTGAAATTAAGAAAGGTATTTTCTCTGCCTTAAACTTCATCCTTCCTCATCAAAAGAATGTGTTAAGCATGCACTGTTCAGCTAATGTTGGTGAACAAGGCGATACGGCACTTTTCTTCGGACTATCTGGTACGGGTAAAACTACTTTGAGTGCCGATCCTAATCGCAAATTGATTGGTGACGACGAACACGGCTGGACTGCAGATGATGTTATTTTTAACTTCGAAGGAGGCTGTTATGCCAAAGTTATTGACCTAAGCGAAGAGAAAGAACCCGATATCTACCACGCAATTAAGCTAGGAGCTTTATTAGAAAACGTAATATTTAAAGCTGGCGGCAAAGAGGTTGACTTTGAAGATAGTAGCAAAACTGAGAACACCCGTGTTAGCTACCCAATAGAACATATTGACAATATCCAAAAGCCATCTACTGGTGAGAATCCTAAAAATGTATTCTTTTTAACTTGTGATGCCTACGGTGTTTTACCTCCTATTTCTAAATTAACTCCAGGTCAAGCCGCTTTCCATTTTATTAGTGGTTACACCGCTAAGGTAGCGGGTACTGAAGAAGGTATTACCGAACCGGTTGTTGCTTTTTCTGCTTGTTTTGGTGCTCCTTTCATGCCTTTACACCCAACCAAATATGCAGATATGCTTAGCGCTAAAATGCAGCATTCTCATGTAAATGTTTGGCTAATCAACACTGGTTGGTCTGGTGGCGGTTACGGCGTTGGAAAACGCATGAAACTGAAATATACAAGAGCAATGATTACGGCTGCACTTAACGGTGAGCTGGACAATGTAGATTTTAAAAACCACGAAGTATTCGGCCTAGCTATGCCTACCGAATGTCCGAATGTTCCTCAAGATATCTTGTTCCCACGCAATACTTGGGCCGATAAGAATGCCTACGATGAAACAGCAAATACTCTAGCTGAAAAATTCGTGAAGAACTTTGAAAAATTTGCGGATAATGCCAGCGACGAAATATTAGCAGGCGCACCAAAAGTTACTGGAAAAGTGGGTTAATAGATTTTTCAGAATTAAAGCCCTGTGGTTAATAATCACAGGGCTTTTTTTATTCCCCTTTGCAACATACCTTTGGCTTTTAGCTATAATGACGCGTACCGCAAAAACCATCAACCATTCAGGTTGGATTTTAATGACCTTTGGTCTTACCCTGGTTATCATTCCTGAGGAGGTTATGATATTTTTTTGGAAAGACCTTGTAGCAAATTATTGGTTACGCACTTTGGGCTATTTTATCTTTATCGAAGGC
>CBFHVV010000113.1:0-7547 GCA_965658965.1 Croceimicrobium sp. | reverse complement strand
GCTGTAAAAGCTTCGAGGCCTGCTGCTAAAATCAATTTGGCTCCAGAGGCTATAACCTTTCTTCCGGTTACCGAGCTAGTAGGGTCTTTGATGTACAAATCACTACTTAAGGTAAATGAATACTTAGAATTGGCCATGCTTTGTTTAATTATAGTAATACTATATTTTGCAAAAGTATACGTAAAACACGAAAGAGTAAAACCTTTACTAAATTATTTTTAAAAAATATGGTTCAGGAGCTAGCCACCAAGTATTAATCTGCTGTTTTTCAATTGTTTTCTTCTCGCTTCAGGAAAGCAAAGTCCCACAATTCTGATCAAGTGTGCTTTTTAGGGCTGAACAGTTTTTCTCTTTATTAATGAATTGATTTGCTAACACCTGCCATCCAGAGCTCGCGATTTATCGCAGTGACGAAAAGTATTCTACTTTTTCGATGCAAAGCTTAAGTCCAAAACTTGTAAGCACTTTAAGGTCTTGTGCTTAAACGACAGCACGGAAGACAGGAAGGATTTGCTACTGGAATAGGAGAGAGTGATCTTCGGATATTGGTTTATAACCAGTGAGATTAAATAAACCTGGAATTTGGGGTAGCTTATTGTTTCTGGGCCCGCCCCGCCTCTTTACCAGCAAGATAACCACTGGTCCAAGCATGTTGAAAGTTAAAGCCACCGGTTAATCCATCTACGTTTAGGACTTCTCCAGCCAGGTAAATATTGGGATACTTCTTGAGAGAAAAGTTTTTTAAATCCACTTCGTGTAAGTCTACTCCACCCGCTGTTACAAACTCTTCTTTAAAAGTAGTTTTACCGTTAACAGTGAAAGGACAAGCAGAAATAAAGCGTACCATCCGATTAATTTCCTTGTTAGAAAGCTCTCCTAAAACTTTAAATTCTGGCACATCTGCCTTGAGCATTAATGCCTGCCATAGGCGCGCTGGTATGCCAAACTGAGCATTTCCCATGATCCGCTTTTTACTCCCGCCCGTTCGTAAGGACAAAAAATGGCTTCGAATTTCCTCTTCCTTTAAATCCGTCCAATTAATTAAGATGGGAAACTGATAGCTACGTTTAAAAAAATCTAAGGCATGCCAGGCGGATAACTTTATAATTGC
Organism: Croceimicrobium sp.; assembly: GCA_965658965.1. Taxonomy (GTDB): domain Bacteria; phylum Bacteroidota; class Bacteroidia; order Flavobacteriales; family Schleiferiaceae; genus Croceimicrobium. The sequence goes on along the minus strand of CBFHVV010000113.1, from coordinate 6,436 downwards.
CGGGGCACTAAAACCCCAATGGGTAATTAGCACTGGTCCTTCTTGGCGCCACTTGGTACCTGGCACTTGCACCGACCCCGCCGCAACGGATAAGCCTTTTAAGTCTTTCACGTCGGAATTTGGCACATTAAAGGTAAAAAGAGAAGCGATGGGAGTGTGCAGCTCTAGGCCCAAGCTATTTAAAAACTGGTAGCCGCGTAATTGTGGGCTGCCGCCAGAAGCGATTATTAGCGCGCCACAATTATATTGCTGATTATTCTTAAAATTTAAAATGATTCGATTTTCGCTCTGCGCATCTACGGCAAGTAATTCCATAGATTTATGCAAAACTACGCCCAGCCTGTGAGCTTCGGACTCTAAGCAATTGATGATGCTCTGTGAAGAATCGCTGGTAGGAAAAACCCGTCCGTCTTCCTCCGTTTTAAGCGCTACCCCTCTTTGCTCAAACCAATCTCTGGTTTGCTTGGGGCCGAAACGGGAAAATGGTTTTTTAAGACTACGACCTCCCCGCGGATAATATTTAACTAATTGCGCTGGCGATTCACAATCATGCGTAAGATTACAGCGGCCTCCGCCACTAACTTTCACCTTAGACAAAGTTTTGCTAGTCTTTTCAAAAATATGAACTCGCGCACCACTTTCTGCTGCAGCAATAGCGGCAAAATAGCCCGCCGCCCCTGCTCCAATTATTGCAATTTCAAGCCTATCCACTTTTGGGTATTATTATTTGAAAGATGCTAAGCACTAAAAATGTCTCTATCCTAAACCTCAAAACTAATGTACCGCCTCCTTTTCCTTAGACCCAAAAGTCCAAATTAAAGCCTGTTCTTTGGTAGCCCTAAAAATTGTATAATGCTTTTCTTTGGGCTGATCTAAGTACTGCCACCGCAGGCTTGGTGGAGCCGACTTTTTTAGCGTTTCTGATAAAGAATGCGTGTATTGGGAAATATCTGGAGCATCTGACCCAGCGAACCAGTAGGTAATTTCCGAATGGGGAAAGTGCGCTAGTTTCTCGGCTGCATTTCTTGTTAGAGCGTGGTTATTCCACCATAAGGAAGGGTCCATTGCAATGTAATAATCAAAGGCTTCTGGCTCGTTCAATAAAGTCTCGGTAACAAATAAGCCCGCTAAAGATTCACCGATAATAGCCTTTCGCCCCGAAACCTTATAGTCACTTTCAATCTTAGGAACTAATTCCTTCAAAATAAAAGCGCGAAAATTCTTAGCCCCATCAGATAATGGACAATATTTAGCATCTGCTTCTACCTCTGAGAAACCCGACAGATCGCGGTAACGGTTGGTATTTTCAATGCCAACCAAAATTATAGGCTCAATAGCTTGCTGATCTACCAAGCTTGCTACGGTGTTTGCGATATGAGGAAAGTCCTCCTTTATCCCACCATCAGGCATGTATAAAACCGTGAGGTCTTTTAGCTCTTTATAATTTCTTGGTAACCAAACATTAATCAGCCGGAGCTCCCCTAAATAGCGCGATTGAATGCTAAAACTTTTATGCGGTGGTATGGGGTCATTATAAACGACCTTGCGCGCACAAGATGATAAGCCGATAGTCAATATGGCAAGAAAGAATAGAAGCCTTAAATTTTTCATTCGTGGTGGTTTAGCGGTCAACAAGTTAGAGTTATTTTATAAATCCAATTTACAATTCCACCACTCTGTTTCAATATTAGCACCCAGTTTCTTGTAAAACTCTACTGCGGGACTATTCCAGTCAATTACTTGCCAATCTAGGCGACCGGCTCCCGCCGATTTAGCAATTTCGGCGGTTTTTTTAAGCAGCGCTAAGCCAATGCCATGGCCGCGTAATTCGGGTTTCACGTACAAATCTTCTAAATAAAAGCAAGTCCCTTTCCAGGTAGAATAGCGTTTATAATAAAGAGAGATTCCTACAACTTCCCCTGCTAGTTCGGCCACTAAAAACTCGAACCAAGAAGCCTCCCAATCAGCAAGAAGCTGAGCTTCTGTATTGTCCACTTGATCAGCAGCACGCTCATATTCAGCGAGTTCATTTATCAGGGCTAATAAAGCAGACATATCCTCTGCGGTACCTAGGCGAATGTTTGCTTTCATTGTAAGTCTGTTAATTCAATTTGATTGGCAAGTATATCGGCAATAGTTTCGGCTTTGCGAATTAAATGCGCTTTACCATCTAAAACTAGAACCTCCGCTGGCTTTAGGCGGCTATTATAGTTATTAGCCATAGTAAAGCAATAAGCCCCTGCATTGCGAAAGGCTAAAAAGTCTCCTTCGGAAATTTCGCTTATTTGGCGATCGAAGGCAAAGGTATCGGTCTCACAGATATAACCTACCACCGTGTAAACCCGCGTTTTCCCTTGAGGCTTACTAAGGTTTTCGATATGATGGTAAGAATCGTAAAACATAGGACGAATAAAATGATTCATCCCGCTATCTATTTGCGCAAATACCGTGGCTGTGGTCTGTTTTAAAGCATTTACACGGGCAATAAAAGTCCCAGACTCACTCACTAAAAATTTACCCGGCTCAAATTCAATTTCTAAATCACGACCATATTCTTTGCAAAAGTCTTTAAACATACGCGTCATCTTCTCCCCTAGCTCTTCTACATTAGTAGCATTATCGCCTTCTTTATAAGGCACTTTAAAACCACTGCCAAAATCGAGGTATTTTAGATCGGGGAAAGCATAAGCAGCATTAAAAAGCAGTTCCGCTCCTTTTAAGAAAGTATCAACATCTAAAATATCGCTACCGGTATGCATATGCACCCCTTCCACTTTTATATTCAAGCTTTTTACAATTCTTTCTAGGTGTCGACCCTGATGAATAGAAATACCAAACTTCGAATCGATATGACCTACCGAAATTTTAGCATGCCCTCCCGCCATAATATGCGGATTGATGCGTACACAAACGGGATAAGTATTGCCATAAAGAGCACCAAACTGCTCGAGCTGACTAAGGTTATCGATATTTACTTTAACACCGAATTCTACGGCTTTTTTAATTTCCTCTAAAGAAACTCCATTAGGCGTGAAAATGATATTGGAAGGATCAAAACCAGCCTTTAATCCAATCTCTACTTCTTGAATAGAAACTGTATCTAAACCTGCTCCCAAACCATGTAAATACCGCAGTATGTTAATATTATTCAGAGCCTTACATGCATAATTAATCTTTAGCTTCACATCTTTAAAAGCACCTTGAAGGCGTTTATACTGAGATGCGATTTTTGCCGCATCATAAATATAAAGGGGGGCACCAAATTCTTCTGCAAGGGCCGAAGCGGATAGACCGCCGATTAAATAGCCGTTCTCTGTAGGTATTAACATTATTTTTATAAACTTTTGCCAAAGTTAAGTCCTCCTTTTTATTCGGTTGCACATGAAGAATGAGTTTATTGAAAGTAAAAAGCTAAACCTTTGGGCAGTGCAGCTAATTTTGGTGCTGCTATTAGGCCTTAGTGTTTATGCATTGGTATTACAGCTTTTTACCGAAGCGAGTTTTGCCCATAAAAACATTCCTAATTGGGTGCTAGGAGTGGGTATTTTCTTTCTCCTTGGCCTCATTGGCAGTTTTGCCAGCTTAAAATTAGTAACACAGATTAATGAAGCAGGACTTAAAGTAAGCTTTGGCATTTTGGCGAATGAAACTTGGGCATGGTCTGAAATTAAGAAGGTCCAGCCGCTGAGTTTTAGTTTTCAAGGAATGGGAAAAAGAAAGAACTCACAGTATGGTACAGTGCTTAGCACCGGAGGCAAACAAGGCTTAGCTATTGAATTGAAGAATGGGCAAAAATGGCTTATTGATGTGCAAAACCAAAAAGAATTAGCCCAAGTTTTGAAACAGCTTAAAAAATAAGCGAGGCAAATTGTAGTCTGATAGCGCTTAAGCTTTTAACTTTGTAGCATACACCTCTCAAATCATGAAAAGACATATTACCCTCGGTGAGTTTATCATCGAAAATCAGAAAGACTTCCCTTATGCCAAGGGCGAGCTTAGCGCTTTATTGAGCTCTATTCGCCTTGCCGGAAAAATGGTAAATCAAGAAATCAATAAAGCTGGCTTAGCCAATATAATTGGGGCCGCTGGTATTGAAAACGTACAAGGTGAGGCGCAGCAGAAGCTAGATGTTTTAGCTAACGACATGTTTATCAGTACCCTGAAAAATCGTGGTGAAATATGTGGTATCGCTTCGGAAGAAATGGAAGACTACATTTCGTTTAACGAATCCATTCATAGTGATGCCAAATACGTGGTTCTTATTGACCCACTAGATGGTAGCAGTAATATTGATGTTAATGTCTCCGTGGGTACAATTTTCAGCATCTACCGCAGAGTGAGCCCGGTAGGAACGCCCGCAACTTTAGAAGATTTTTTACAACCCGGTAATAGACAAGTAGCCGCTGGTTATTTAGCCTATGGCACCTCCACGATGTTGGTGTTTAGTACTGGCAAAGGCGTTAATGGTTTTACTTACGATCCGGGCATTGGAAGCTTCTTCCTCTCTCACCCGCAAATGTCCGTTAAGGGTGGCGGAAAGATTTACAGCATTAACGAAGGGAATTATGTGCACATGCCCGAAGGCGTAAAACGCTATTTAAAATGGTGTCAGGAACTAGACCCCGCCACTAATCGCCCTCTTACCTCACGTTATATAGGCTCATTGGTAGCCGATTTTCATAGAAACTTGTTGAAAGGTGGTATTTATATTTATCCGCAGGGAACTACGGCACCGAAAGGAAAACTAAGACTCCTTTACGAATGTAATCCGATGGCTATGTTAATTGAGCAAGCAGGCGGCAAGGCTAGCGATGGAAAAACTAGAATCTTAGATATCGACCCGACCGAGTTGCACGAACGTGTGCCTTTCTTTTGCGGTTCCACAGAAATGGTAACTATGGCAGAACAATTTATTGAAAAGTACGGCTAAGCTATTTTTCCGAGCGAATTAAAATTTAAAAAGCGACCAAAGGCATAAACCTTTGTGTCGCTTTTTTTGGAGGGGGATATTAAAACCTAAATCAATAGGTTCTGCAAAAGTGCCTATAAAGCCCGCTGCCTGCAACATTTTGGCACCGAAAGCATAATTTCTAGCATGAAACGCATGGAACCATAGCTTTGATCGACTAGGGACCAAAAGATCTAGCCTAATTTTTATTAAATCGCTCTCTTAAAGCAACAGTATAAGTGCGTGTAACTGGGAGTTCCTGCCCATTATTAAGTAATACTCGATTGGAATAAGCTGCTTTAAGGTGCTTCATATTTACCGCATAGCTGCGATGGATACGTTGAAATTGTTCATCACCTAAATCTTCTAGCAGCGAACTTAAGCTCGCACGCTCCACTTCGGGGTTTTCGCGATTTTCTAAATAAATATTAATGTAATGCCCCTCGGACCTCAGGTAAAGGATTTCATCTACCTTAATAACGGCTTTCGACTTTAATTGCAGAACTCGAAGGGCGGGTGCTTTAGATTCTTCTTCCTTTTGAACCTTTAGAGGGGCATATTCATCTTTTACCAAGGCCTCTTGCAAACTATCACTTTCAAAGCCACTCGCCGAGGCCATTGCTTTACGTTTGAACTTTCGGTTAAAGTAAAATAGCAGAAAGGCCAGCACTAAGAGTGAAAAAGCCAAAAGCCAATACCGAAAGAGTGTTTCTTCCTCAGCCTTCTTCTCCTTGCGTTTAATTTCTGCCAATTCAACCACATTGGCTTCTTTCTTTATTTTTGAAGCATCATTTTGAGTGTTGATCTCCTTCTCTTTGGCTTGTAGTTCCTTCAAATAATAAATCGCTGAATCCTTTGCCCCGGCAAATTCAAAGTAACGCGATTTTAAACGTAGGTAATCTAAAGGATTTTGAAGTTCCATTTTGTTTTTTGTCAGTTTCCTAATCAGGGTATCTGCCTTCGCTACATCACCCTGAGATAAAGCGACATCCAAGGAAAGCATCCATAATCGACTAATGCTAAAATTTTTGGGTCTCGCTCCCTCGGGAAAGAGATTGTATGCGTCTTTTAAAATGCTTTCAGCACTAGAAAAATTTTCTAAGGAAATTTCATTCCGAACTAAATTTTCAAGAGCCATCGCTTGATCGATTAAGGAACCGGTCTTTTGGTATAAACTGAGCGCTTGTTTAAGATAGACCTGCGCAGAATCTAAAATACCTAAGCCTCTAAAAGCAACTGCAATATTATTATATACACGCCCTTGCAAACGAAGATCGCCTTTAGGTATCCTTCCTTGAGCCTTTCTAAACCATATTAGCGCTTCTTCCTCCTGCGACATTCTCCCGAAAAGAGTACCAATTTTTAAATAGGTGGAAGCAACTCCCTTCGAGCCTAAACTTTCTTCTATTAAAATGGCTTCTTTATACTTTTCATTCGCGCCATCAAAGTCCCTTCTTAAACTTAAAGCATTACCTATATTACTCAAGG
>CBFHVV010000112.1:0-7657 GCA_965658965.1 Croceimicrobium sp. | reverse complement strand
GCTACTTATGGTTCGCACCATTTAATGGGAAATATCACGGGCAACCAAGATCGTACTCGTTTTATAAGCTATGCTAGTGGCGATGTGAAGTTTGAGGAGGATTCGAAGCTAGCCGGTTGGGATCGCGAAATTCCTAAAGCAAATAAACAAGCCTATCAAAGGCTAGCACTTTTACACGCTTTTAATAATAGCATTCCCGGTATTCCTTGTACCTATTATGGCGACGAAATTGGCTTGCCTGGTGCTAATGATCCCGATAATAGGAGGATGATGTATTTCGATAATTGGGATGCCAATGAGAAGGAGCTTTATGCCAAGGTGCAAGAGCTTAATCAGCTGCGTGCTAATCATTTGCCACTCATCTACGGCAGTACCGAACTTTTTATAGAAGGTAGTTTAGTGATTATAAAACGCGACTACCTCGGGAAAACCATTATTAGTATTTTAAATACCAGTCCTAAAACTAGCCCGGTGAAATTACCCTTTGAAATAGCCGATCTTACAAGACTCAATCAGCAAACTAAAACGCTTCAATCGGATCAGGAGTACTTAGGTTTGGAACCCGTTCCAGGACTAAGTTTCCACATCTATGCCAATTACTAATACACCTACTATCATGAAAAAACTTTTAGCCTTGGGCCTAGCCGCTAGCTTAAGCGCCTGCAACAGCCCCGCAGAAAAAACGAATGTGTCTACCGCAGAAGAAAAGACCAGTACAGAACCAACTACAATTATGACAAAGAACACCCCGGCTTGGAGTAAACAAGCCTCTATCTACGAAGTAAATATCCGTCAATATACCCCCGAAGGGACTTTTAATGCCTTTACAGAACATCTGGACCGCTTACAGCAGATAGGTGTGAAAATTTTGTGGATCATGCCTATTCAACCAATCGGGCAGGAAAAGCGCAAGGGCAGCTTAGGGAGTTATTATTCTATCGCCGATTATGCTTCTACTAATCCTGAGTTTGGCACCTTAGAAGATTTTAAAAATCTAGTTAATGAAGCGCATAAACGCGACATGAAGGTAATTTTAGACTGGGTGGCGAACCATACTTCTTGGGATCACACCTGGATGGATACTCACCGCGATTGGTATTCGCAAAACGAGCAAGGAGAAGTAATTGCACCCGTAGAAGACTGGAGCGATGTAGCGGATCTTAATTATGATAATTACGAGATGCGTAAGGCCATGGAAGAGGATATGCTCTTTTGGGTACGTGAAGCCGACATCGATGGCTTTCGTTGCGATATGGCCATGATGGTGCCAATGGACTTTTGGGATAGTGCTCGCCTTCGCCTAGAAACGCTAAAACCTATGTTTATGCTTGCCGAGGCGGAAGGCCCAGAGTTTCACGCTAAAGCTTTTGACATGAGCTACGGCTGGGAATTACACCATTTAATGAACGACATTGCTAAAGGTCACAAATCGGTAAATGAAATTGATTACTACCTAGCGAAGCAAGATTCACTGTATAGCAAAGACGATTACCGCATGTTCTTTATCACCAACCATGATGAGAATAGCTGGAACGGAACGGTAGGCGAGCGTATGGGCCCCAACGGTCAAAATTTTCATGTTTTAGCCAGCACTCTGCCGCAGAGTATGCCTTTAATTTATAGCGGACAAGAGGCGGGTTTGAACAAGCGCTTGGCCTTTTTTGAAAAAGAGCATATCGATTGGAGCGACAGCAGTCAAACGGAGTTTTATACCAAATTAACCCATCTTAAATTAGAGCACCCCACTTTGATAAACGGTGCTGAGCAAGGCGGATTTGAAAGAATAGGAACTGATAACGATCGGGTGTATGCTTTTAAACGCATGAAAGACAATGCCGAACTCTTGGTATATGTAAACTTAGGTGATCAAAATTTTAGCGCTCAAGCACCCCTTTCGGGAGATGCGCAATATAAGGATGTGATGAACGGGGAGGCAGTAAGTGCAGACCTGAATATCCCTGCCCATAGCTTTAAGCTGATCACTACAACTACTCTATAATTTAATAAAGCGATAGCTATGAGCAGTCCCAATTTTGATGCCGCCCAAACCGCGGCCTTAGAAAAGCCAAAATTAAGCATGCGTGCCATCATTAACCTCAGTATGGGTTTTATGGGGATACAAATGGGTTTTGGTTTGCAAAATGGTAATGCGAGTAGAATCCTAGCCAACTTTGGTGCCGACGTGCATCAGTTAAGCTGGTTTTGGATTGTGGCGCCTCTCACCGGTTTAATTGTTCAGCCCATTATCGGACACATGGGCGATAATACTTGGGGGAAATTAGGCCGCCGTAAACCCTATTTTTTAGTCGGAGCAATTCTCGCTAGTTTGGGTTTAATCTTTCTGCCTAATGCCAATATCGTGGCGGGTGAATCTATGAGTGCCACCGACTTCATCGGTATCTCCGCTATTTTATGGATTGGCATTGCCTTTTTAGCCTTAATGGATGTTTCTTTTAATATCTCGATGGAGCCTTTTCGTGCCTTGGTGGGAGATATGTTACCTAAAAGTCAGGGGACTTTAGGCTTTGGGGTACAAACTATTTTAATTAGCGCGGGAGCCATCTTAGGCTCTTTTATGCCTTGGATTTTAACCAACTGGTTCGGGATAGCGAATACCGCTCCCGCAGGTTCGGTAACCCCCAATGTTATTTGGTCTTTTTACGTGGGAGCCTTCATTTTGATGGCGACCATTTTGTACACGATTGTTACGGTAAAAGAGTATCCACCAGAAGAGTTTCACAAATATCAGGGAGGCACGGGTGAAGCTAAGACTGAGAAGTCTCCGATGAGCGATATTTTTCGCGATGCTTGGAAAATGCCTACCCGCATGAAAAGATTAGGCTTAGTGCAGTTCTTCTCTTGGTTTGGTCTGTTTACCATGTGGGTGTATACCACCTCTGCTTTAGCCACACACCATTACGGTTTAAGCCCAGATGATACTCATTCCTTAGGGTTTAATACAGCGGGCGATCAAGCAAGTTTTTTGTTTGGTTGGTATAATGCTTTTGCCTTAGGCTTTGCCTTCTTACTAAATCCCCTCGCCAAAGCTACCAGTAGAAAGTTTGTACACATTATTGCCTTATTATCTGGGGGAATAGGCTTGATTTCCATGTACTTTATTAGCGATCCTTATTGGCTCATCTTAAGCATGGTAGGCATCGGCTTTGCTTGGGCAAGTATTCTTTCTATGCCTTATGCTTTACTTATCGATAGTTTGCCTCCCGCCAAAATGGGAGTTTATATGGGAATCTTCAATTTCTTTATTGTAATTCCGCAAATTATTAATGCCCTAATTGGCGGTCCGATTGTACATGCCTTATTCGACGATTTTGCTATTTATTACCTAGCCTTTGGCGGGGTATTATTTATACTCGCAGCCTTGCTTACCCTGCGTATTAAAGAGCCCTTATTTGGAGAAGCTAAATATATCGAAGCGCAGGAAGCGGCGGTTTCGAAGGCTTAATTATAAATTAAAAAGCGACGGTAGAAGTTTATCTCTCGTCGCTTTTACTATGTTGTGCTCTTGGATTAGCAAGACTTCATTTAGACCTTTTTTTCAGTGTTTTCTAATCAGAGTGCGCTAACATTATCTTTTCTTCCATATTTCAGGGTTTCGACTGGTGTGCAGCACCGCTAAAATGATTATGGTTTGGCTTTCCTCCTCTACTTTAAAGTGAACCATAAAGGGAAATATGTTTAAAACAGCAGTTCTGACATCGCTGTAACGCACATTTGAAGCTTTTGGGTTTTGTTTGATAAAATAAACCGCATCACGAACCTCAGTCGTAAATCTTTTGCCTAATTCTTTCTGTTGTTTATCGTACCAAGTGGCAGCCTCCCTAATGTCTTCCTTCGCCAAGGGATGGATTAAAACCTTGTACATTAAAGCTCATTATCAATGTCGTTCATGCTAGAGTCGAAATCTAGAGCAGAGTTCGGGTTTTGTTGATGTGCTTCAAGCCGCTTTAAAACTAAATCCTTATGCCACTCAGGAGCATTAACCTCTTCTTGCTCAATATTCTTGTACCTACTTTTAAGGTCGTTCCATTCATTAATAGGAATAAAAACACCAGTGGTTTGACCTTTGCTGTCTGAGATGTATTGTAAATTCATAATCCTAAATTTCATCATTTAAGTCAGCTTCATAGACTGATTAGTTTTCAGCTACGGAGATAGTAATCATTATTTGTCTTCTTATTACAATTACTGAGTTCTCAAATATAATTGATTTTATATGTCAGACATACCAGTTGCTAGCTAGTAACTCAGGTTAGTAGGTGTTTTTTTTAACTAGAGATAGCGGTTTAGGTTTGCGGATAACCATAATAATGCAGTCATGGTCCGACCCCGTCATTAATCTAGCAGCAGATTTTAGCTTACACAATTAATGCTCCAGTAGATTTTTTTGCGGATGGAAACTTATTTCACCCCCGCCATTAAAGTCCCGGCTACCCTTTGCAATTCTATCTCGGCCACTTTTGCCTGATATTCTAAATTATTAAGGGCCGCTTTGGAGTTGATATAATTAAGCTGGGCCTCGCGCAACTGTACATTATTCACTTGGCCCAAGCGATAAGCTTCTTGGGTGCGCTCAAAATTAAGCTGAGCCACCGCTAAATTGCGCTTTTCCATGGCCGCAATTTTTTGGGCATGTTTATAATCCAGCCAAGCATTGGCCAAATCGGTTTTTAATTGCTGCCGGGCTTGCTCGGTGGCCAGATCGGATTTAAAAACCTCAATGCGTGCCACCTCAACGGCAGTTTGACTGCGATAGCTATTAAAAATATTCCATTGCGCATTTAGTCCATATTGCCAACCGGTAGACTGACTTAATCTTAAAAAGCCACCTTCATTTTCTTGACGGCTATAATTGTATCCTGCATTGGCAGAAAGCTCAGGCATGCGGTCGCTCCAAGCCAGGTTGAGGTTTTTCTCTTGTAAGCTTCGGTTCATTTGCGCTTGCACAATCGCAGCATTGTTTTGCATAGCCGATTGATGAAGCGGCACGTACTCCAAATCAGCCCTAAGCTCTACCAGGGTATCTACTCTTAGGTTGCTGTCTACGGGAAATTTCAAGAGTAAATTAAGCTGTCGCATACCTTGCTGAAAGTCGCGCTGATTGTTTAAAAAGCTTACACTATCTCTCCTTAAATCCACTAAAGCACTTAGAGTTTCCAAGCGGCTGGCCGTGCCTAGTTCTTGGGCTATATCCGCCCGTTCATAGCGTTCTAAGGAAAGCGCGATAGACTCTTTCGCAATTTGCATTAACTCTTCTTGACGCGCTAAATTATAATAGGCATTAAATACATTTAATAATACATTTTCTATGGTAAAGCGCAATTGTACATCAGATAGGTCTTGCTGCAGCTGAAGGCGTCTTAAATTATTTAAACGACCCAGTCCATCAAAAAGCACATAATTAGCATTTACACCCGCCTGAAAATTATCCGATACCGCATTGTTAAAACTTTGCTCCACCAGGGGTGCCCCATCGCCACCTACTGCCAATCGCTGGTCTTGATCGGTCTCCGAATGATTGTAAGAGCCATTAGCACTAATTTGGGGTAAAAAGCCAGCATTGCCCCAATTATTGTTTTTATCGGCAATGCGTAAATCTTGCTCCGCCACCTTTATGCTCAGGTTTTGCTCTAAAGCAATGGCCACGGCTTTTTTTAAGCTCAATACTTTTTGGGCTTGCGCCGAGATGCTTAAACTTATTAAGAGTACTACAGGAAGGATATATCTAATCATGTTCACTTTCCATTTCAATTACGGCTGGCTCAACTTCTTCGTGGCTCGGTTTATTTCCCGACCAAAACCACAGGCCATAAACCTTCGCGTGGTTGAGGTAACTTAGTAAAACAGGCAATAAAACCAGCGTTAAAAAAGTGGCCATTAAAATGCCATAGGCCAAAGAAATCGCCATAGGGATTAAAAATTGAGCTTGCACGCTTTTCTCTAAAATAAGCGGCGCCAATCCAGCAATGGTAGTGGCACTAGTTAAAAGAATCGCTCGAAAACGAGAGAGTCCCGCATGCGCCACCGCATCTGCGAAATCCAATCCTTCTTTTAAATAGTTATTCATCTTACTTACCAATACTAAAGAGTCGTTTACAATTACCCCAATTAGGGCAATTACCCCTAAAAAGGAGAAGATACTTAAGGGCAAGCCATGTAAATAATGGCCCCAAGCAACTCCTACTAAGCTGAGAGGGATTAAGGTGAAAATCACCACCGCTTGGTAAAAGCTTCGAAAAGTGAAGGTGATTACCAAAATGATCAGCACCAAAACAAGCGGTAATACCATTTTAGCAGACTTAATAGTTTTCTGGGCTTCGCGATTTTGGCCTTCGTAAAGCACTTCAATTTCTGGATAATCTTCTAAAATAGGGGGCAATAGTTCATCGCGCACTCTGGCAATCATATCGGGCGCAGACCCATTTGGGTCCACTAAATCTGCTTCTACTGTAATTTGACGAGCGCCATCAAGGTGGTTAATCGTAAGCGTTCCGCGGCTAATCTCATAATTAGCAATATCACGCAGTGGGTATTTACCGCCTTGCGGACTGCGAATAAACATATCCTCTAAATTGTAAAGTGAGCCTCGCGTTTCGTCATCGTAGCGCGTCCAAACTTTAATTTCATCTTCATCTATCTGCAAACGCTGCACTTCCAGTCCAAAAAAGCCATTACGAACCTGGCTCATTACCGAAGCTGGTGTTAAGCCCAAGAGGTAGGCCTTTTCTTTTAATTCAATATCAATTTCACGTACCCCTTCTAAATCGCTGTCTATAATATCGCGCAAATCGGGAATTTCCCCCATCGCAGTTTTTAAGCGATTCTTAGCTTCATTAAGCTTTTCGTAATCATTAGCCAGTAAAGACACAGATACCGGTTTACCAAAAGCGCCTACTGTTCCAAAGGTGATGTTTTCTGCCTCGTAAATGGGCCCGGTTTTCTTCCGCAAAGCATTAACTACTACTGTGCTACTGATTAACCTTTCCTCCGAGTTGAGTAAGATTATATCTAGACTTCCTTCGTTGCTGCTTGGCCCTAAACTCTGTTCCACCAAGCGGATTACATCCTTTTCCCCCGGAATAATGGGACGTAAACTATCATTTACCGCATCTGCCGCAAGGCGCACCCTATTGAGGTAAGTATCGGTAACATCGCTACGCGTACCCGCGGGCATTTTTAGGTTTACCGCAAAATTATCGCGGTCAATAAAAGGGAAATAGCTGATTTTTACGATTTTCCCCTCCATGGCTCCAATCGTAATTAAAAAGAGCGCTAAGGCAAAAGAGAAAACCAGAAACTTATAGCGCAAGGCAAATTCTAAAATGGGTTTGTAGAATTTCTCACGAACTTTATACAAGCCTTTTTCTAGACCGCGTTCTAAGGCATTTTTCTTGTACTTATGGGTCAAAGCCTTTGAGTGGCCAATATGCGAAGGCAGTATAATTAAAGCTTCAATAAGAGAAACGCCCAGGGTAGCGATTACAATAAAAGACATTTCTGAGAAAAAATCTCCCGCTCGACCATTGATGTAAAAGAAGGTAGAAAAGGCAATGATAGTAGTTAATACAGCAGAAATTACTGCCGGTAAAACTTCCAAGGTGCCATCTACTGCGGCCTGAATCCGCGACTTCCCTTTCTC
>CBFHVV010000111.1:0-7780 GCA_965658965.1 Croceimicrobium sp. | reverse complement strand
CCGGGAGATCCTTCCCGCATGATGTTAGATCAAAGGGAGGATAGCGAGCAATTGGCGAACATTAAAAAGAAATATGGATTTGATAAAAGCGTTGGCGCTCAATATTTACATTACTTAAACGATATAAGTCCTATTTCTTGGCATAGTGCTAATAGAGAGGACTTTAGTCATTTAAAGCGCTTTCCCGCCGGAGCGCAAAGTTTATTTAGGGTAGGTGAGGGGCAGCTGGTGATTAAAAAGCCTTATTTGCGTGAGTCTTTTCGCTACCAAGGGAAATCGGTGAGTTCATTAATTGGTGAAACCTTTCCTAATACGGCGGTGCTTGCCACGGCGGCAATGACGATTGCTTTAATTTTGGGAATAGCTTTAGGCATTATCGCCGCTTTAAATAAAGGCGGTCTTTTCGACCGTTTTGCAACGGTATTTGGAACTTTAGGAATGTCGCTGCCTTCCTTTTTTTCAGCAATCTTAATGGCTTGGCTTTTCGGATTTATTTTAAGTGAATATACGGGGCTTAATATGACGGGTAGTTTGTACGAAGTAGATGATTTTGGTGAAGGAGTCTATATAAAATGGTCCAATTTAATCTTACCTGCTATTACTTTGGGGATCCGTCCTTTAGCCGTAATTATACAACTAACGCGTAGCTCCTTATTAGAAGAGATGGGGCAAGATTATATTCGTACTGCTCGGGCCAAAGGACTAAAAGGTAGAGCTATAATTGCTAAGCATGCGCTACGCAACGCCATGAACCCCGTAATTACTGCTGCTTCTGGCTGGTTTGCCTCGATGTTAGCAGGAGCGGTTTTTGTAGAATATATTTTCGGCTGGAACGGTCTCGGAAAACAAATAGTAGAATCATTAAATCAATTGGATTTACCAGTGGTAATGGGAGCAGTACTCCTAATTGCTCTTACCTTTGTAATAGTTACAATAGTAGTAGATTTACTTTACGCTTGGATAGATCCACGCATTAGAAATTAACCAAAACAAAAAGAATAATGGCCAGAAAAATAATTGCCGGTAATTGGAAGATGAACCTTAGCCAAAAAGAAGGCGAGGAATTGGTGCAAGCAAGCAATGCTTACGTAGAGGCCAAGCCTCTTGCTCACGTTGAGGTTGTAATTGCTCCGCCTTTCTTACAAATAAAGGATGCGGTAAAAAATTCTCCTGAAGGAAGAGTTTCGATAGCGGCGCAGAACATGAATGAGAACGATAACGGCGCATTCACCGGCGAAATTAGCGCATCTATGCTAAAAGAGGTGGGAGTAGAGTTGGTAATAATCGGCCACTCCGAGCGTCGCGAGGTACTAGGGGAGAGCAACGAGCAAGTACAGGCGAAGTTGAAAAAGGCTCTGCAATCGAATTTGTACCCTATTTTATGTGTGGGTGAAAAGCTAGAAGATCGCAAGGCGGGTAATCACTTTAAGTTCGTGCAAGGTCAGTTAGATGCCGCTTTAGCCGGATTTTCTGGTGATGAGCTGTCGAGCTTAGTTATTGCTTATGAGCCTATTTGGGCGATTGGAACGGGTGAAACTGCTAGCCCAGCGCAGGCACAAGAGATGCACGCCTTTATTCGCAAACATATTTCGAGCATTTATACAGCTACTTTAGCCGATGAAATTTCAGTATTATATGGAGGCTCTGTAAAACCAGAAAATGCCCAAGAAATTTTTGCTCAGCCTGATGTTGACGGAGGTTTGATAGGTGGCGCATCTACCAAAGTAGATTCCTTTATAGAGTTAATAAAAATTGGCGAGTCTGTATTACGATGAAAGATTATTTAGTAGTAAACCTGCGAGTACAGCCACTACAGGAGGGACGCGATATTCTTATCGCGCTGCTCGATTCTATCGGTTATGACTCTTTTGAGGAGACGCCCGAGGGCTTAAAAGCCTATATATTATCAGAAGATTTTGATGCCAGTAGCCTGGAGGCTTTGCCGCTTTTTAGCAATCCCGATTTTAGTATTAACTACGATACCGAGAAGTTAGATACCATAAACTGGAACGAAGAGTGGGAGCGGCATTACGAGCCGGTAAGCCTCAATAAAGATTTATACATCCGAGCACCCTTTCATGAGCCCCAGGGCGATTATCGTTTTGAAATTGTGATTGAACCTAAAATGTCTTTTGGGACGGGTCACCATTTTACAACGCGCTTAATGTCTGCGGCCATGTTTAATCTCGATTTTCAAGGTAAAGAAGTATTGGACATGGGAACGGGTACCGGAATTTTAGCCATACTGGCGGAGAAGCTTGCGGCTAAGCAGGTACTGGCCATCGACAACTTTGATTGGGCGGTAGAAAATACGGCGGAAAATGCAGAAAGAAATGGCTGTTCGAAGGTTGAGGCGCTTCATGGGGACGCATCCGCCTTGAGCGGAAAAAACTTTAACATCGTGCTGGCCAATATTAATCGCAATGTGTTGTTAGAGGATATGGAGGCTTATGTGGCCTGCATGCGCCCGGGGGCAGATTTGCTTTTAAGTGGGTTTTTCGACTATGACTTTAGCTTAGTGGATGCGGCGGCTAAAGCTCAGGGCTTAGAATTTGTGCAGAAAATTGAAGAGAACCGCTGGCAATGTTGTCATTATAAAAAATCATAAAAAGCTTTTACAGCTATGAGATTCAGTCTTTCCCTCCTGTTTTTAGTTATTAGCATAGGGCTTGGCGCCCAGAGTTTAAAAAAGTTTAGCCCTAATCGCGAGGCTTATTTAAACGAGTTGCAAGAATTTTTAAAAGAGGGTAAAGATGTCGATGAGGATGAACAGCTTTTACCGCTTATCAATTCTTTTGGTTCCTTATGGCGTTCTGATACGATTAGTGCAGAAGATGAAAAGCAGATTTACGTCATTAGCAATAATTTCTTGCGTAAGCGCGTAAAAAGCTTCGAAGATTGGGAGCGTTTTCTTAAAATTATTATCGCCTTTAAAGAGAAGTACGCAGCAGAGGAACTACTGGTATTTTTAAAGGATTTCGAAGCGGTGAGCGAAAGACCTTCGGCGCGTATTAGCGAGTATTTATCTACCGTTTACAATGTTTTATACCGCAATGTTCTTTTTGATGATGGGCGTTTAAAGTGGGCAGTTATTGGCGCTGAGCCTACTTACCGCTTCGATAAGGAGCCGATTTTTACATTTGATATTGCTGATTTAGTGGGCTTTTATAAAAGGGATAGTACTTTATTAGAAGCCACGCAAGGGGAGTATCGCCCTAGAGAATTTCGTTTTAATGGCAGCGGCGGTAATAGTTATTTCACCCGGGCGGGCTTAGAGCAGGATTCGGCCTATGTAGATTTAAAGCGTTATCAATTTGATGTGCGAAAGCCTGATTTTAAGGCGGATTCGGTTGTTTTACACACCAAGTTTTATTTAGATCAAGCGGTAGAGGGTAGTTTTGAAGAACGCTTAACCAGCCAAGGCGGAAAGGAATCTGCCAATGCCACCTTTCCCCGTTTTCAGTCTTACCGTAAAGATTTATACGTCCCATATATTTT
This sequence comes from Croceimicrobium sp., assembly GCA_965658965.1. Taxonomy (GTDB): domain Bacteria; phylum Bacteroidota; class Bacteroidia; order Flavobacteriales; family Schleiferiaceae; genus Croceimicrobium. Next base: position 4,282 of record CBFHVV010000111.1, on the reverse strand, counting down.
ACCTCACGCCCAATTTACCGGTGGCTTTTCGGTAATTGGTTCGAAATTTTACGGCGGGGGAGATGACTCTAGTAGAGCGACCATCATTCTCTCTTACAAGGATACCGTCTTAATAAAAGCACATTCGAAGCGCTTCTGGTTAAGAATGGATAAGGTTTACTCAGACGATGTAGAGGTGGTTATCTATCTCGGCAAGGATAGTATTTACCACCCAAAAGTAACCATGCGTTATTTACCAGAATTAGGTCGCTTTAGTATTATTCGCGATGATAACGGGATGGGAGGCGCAGTTTTTAGCGACTCCTATCATAATCTCAATTTGCTTTTTGATGTAATATCGTGGGAAGTAGGACGGCCAAGCATGGTTATTTCCAGCTTGAATATGGGCTCCACTTCACCGGTGGTTTTTGAGAGCAAAAATTATTACCGCGAACGTCGTTTTCGTGAAATTGAAGGTTTAAGCAGGACGAACCCACTTTTGCTTTTACAGCGCTTGTCGCAGTCGCAAGGCGGGCAGAAAACCTTTAGTGATGCGGATATTGCCTACCATTTAAAAATGGACAAGAGCGATGCTCACCGTTTTATGATGAATATGTCGGTGCTAGGTTTTGTAGAGTACAGCGTTCAAAAGCGTGAAGGAATAATTAAGGATAAGGTATTCGAGTATATCCTTAATGCTAAAGGTTTGCGCGACTACGACGTAATACAATTTGTATCTCGCTTGGAACAAGGTTCTAATGCTAAGTTGAGCTTAGAAGATTATTCGATGGAGGTGGAAGGGATTAAGTCGATTGCGCTCTCTGATTCGCAAAGGGTGGGGCTTTTCCCTTATGGAGAAAAGATAATTATTCACGAGAATCTTAACTTTGATTTTAGTGGGCAAATTACCGCCGGTCGATTTAATTTTTGGGGGAATGAGTTTAAGTTTAATTACGAACAGTTTCGCATTGCCATGACAGATATTGACTCGATGCGCTTTAAGGTAGTAAGCTTTGAGCCAAATAGTTTGGGGCAGCGTTATTTAGTGGATGTAAAAACTGTTTTGCAAGACCTTACGGGAGATTTGCAGATTGATAAACCAAACAATAAGTCGGGCAAGAATTATTATTCCGAATATCCCATTTTTAACAGCGCCAAAAACTCCTATATCTATTACGATAAACCTTCTATTTTCGATGGAGTCTATAATCGTGAGGAGTTCTTTGTTACGCTAGAGCCTTTTGAAATTGATAGTCTTGATAATACCAGTACCACGGGATTGAGTTTCGATGGCGTTTTTACCAGCGCCGGAATTTTTGCGGATATGGCAGAGCGTATTAAGGTTCAAGAAGATTATTCACTTGGCTTTAAGCGAGAAACGCCCAGTGAAGGTTTGGCTGCCTACGGTGGTAAGGGCACTTTTACCAGTCAGCTTAGCCTAAGTAATCAGGGCTTACGAGGCGATGGTAAAATCGATTACCTAAATTCCGTGGCACGCTCACAAGAGTTCTTCTTCTTTCCCGACTCTACAGATGGACGAACCTACGAGTATGAGATTAGCGAAAAATTAGGCAAAGCAGGCAGTAATCCTCATGTTCTAGCCGCCGCAGTAGATTTACACTGGGAGCCCAAAAACGATGTATTGTATACTACTACGGTAGATGCGCCCTTTGATATTTACGATGCTATAGGTATGCGTACCACAGGAACCTTGGCACATGCTCCTTCAGGTCTTACTGGTCGCGGGCTTAATGAATTTTATAATGCAGAAACCCGCGCTAAAGACTACACTTTCGAAAGCCGAAGGTTGTTAGCGGAAGCCACCGAGTTTAAAGTACGCGCCAATGAAAAGGCAAACTGGGGTTTTGAACTGAAAAACGCCAAGGCCGAGATCGATTTTGATGCTCAAGAGGGAATATTTAATCTCAATGATGAGGCAGATTATGTGAGCTTCACGGCCAACCGCTATATTGCGCTAATGGATTTTGCTCGCTGGGATATTCCACAAAAAGCGATTGATGTGAAAAAGACGCGCGGTACAGGACTGGCCGAAATGATTTCGGTGCGCCCAAGCCAAGATTCCCTGCGCTTTAATGCCGAACGTAGTAAATTTTACCTCGAGAACACTCTTTTAGAGTCCTTTAAAGTCCCTGAAATTTTGGTAGCAGATGCTTACATCTATCCTGACACGGGATATGTTGCAATTGACACCAATGCACAAATGCGCACTCTTACCAATTCAGCTATTTTGGCCAATACTTTTAATCAGTACCATAGTTTTTATGGAGCCACGGTAGATATTGAGACGGCAAATAATTATACCGGTACCGCAGATTATGAGTTTGTAGATCAAGATGGAACACCTTGGCCTATTCGCTTTAAGGAAATAAAAGTAGATACCGGTACCACAGTGGGATTTGCCCAAGTTACACAAGACGAAGCTTTTTACATGAGTCCCTATTTTGCTTATTACGGCAATGTGCGTCTGCGCGCAGATGAGCAACAATTAAACTTCCACGGATTCACTCACATCGAGTCGAGTTGTTCGGCAGTAAGTACTAACTGGTTTAAGTTTAAGAGTAAAATTGACCCTACCAATATTATTATTGAGTTGCCCGAAATCGACCCAGATGATAAGACTAAAATGCTGGCGAATGGAATTTATTTAGCTTCTGATACCATTAGTGGCTACGCCGCTTTCTTATCGCAAGAAGTACGCCCGGTTGACAAGCAAATGTTTTTTGCTAATGGCGTATTGTACTACGATGAAGGCTTAACAAGTTATATCATCACCGAAAGGGAAAAAATTAGCAATAGCAGCTTGCCTATAAATGTTTTACGTTTTAATAATGTAGACTGCCTAATGGAAGGCGAGGGCGAAATGAGCTTAGGTGATAATGCTACACAATTAAAAACGAATAGTTACGGTCTTATTTACTACGACTTGGAAACGGATGAAATGAACCTCGATTTGAGTTTAGGTATGCAGTTCCCTTTCAGCAAAGACTTACAACAAAAATTAGCGGAAATAATTAGCCTTGCGGCAGATGGCGAAGGCGTAGATATTGGCAGACCGGCTTTTAAAGTTGCGGCGAACCATCGTTTAGACGAGGATGATTTAGCAGAGTTTAATGAAGAGATAAATGCTTTTGGAGCGCCAGAGAAAGTGCCAGACGATTTACAGCAAACCTTATGGTTTGGCGATTTAGCTATGGACTGGACACCAGAATCAATCTCGTTTTTAAGCTCTGGTAAAGTGGGCTTAGCGGGCTTGGGCGAAGCTTTTGTAAATGCCAAGGTAGATGGCTTTGTGGAAATTCAGCGAAAGCGAAAAGGCGATGAAGTTTACATTTATTTAGACTTGAGAGGCGAAGATGTCTACATTGAATACAAGCGGAATATTATGGGTATTTACACCACTAATGAGGAGTTTATGAATATCCTTAAAGAGATGGATATCAAGGATCGTCGTAATGAAGAAAAAGGTCAAGCTCCATTTACTTATACGATTAGCACCAAAGGTAAAATGAGACGATTTATTCGACGCTTCGAAAGTGTGGAGTAAGCCAGTGTAGTTTGAAGCCTAGCCTTATTTGATAAGAGTTTTTAATTTTACTACAAGATAAATTTCTTCTGTTTTATGAAACAGCATGCACCCACGCCCAAGGCCAGTCCTAAAGAGGAGGTTTGGAACGCGATAACCCATGGAATAGGAATTCCATTTGCTCTGGCAGCTATTGTCTTATTAATGGGGAAGGCTAGTGATAAGGGTGATGTTTCTTACTGGGTGGCCGCTTTGCTTTACGGCTTTAGCATGTTATGGACCTATATTACTTCAACGGTTTATCATAGTATGTATGGCGCGAAAGAAAGCCTCAGGCATTATTTGCATTTGATAGATCATACTGCCATTTACCTGTTTATTGCCGGTACTTACACTCCAATAGCTCTATTTGTTTTACCGGGGATTTGGAGTGCAGTAATTCTCAGTTCAGTCTGGGCCTTAGCCATTATAGGGGTAGTTTACAAGCTTTTCTTTTTAGGGAAGTACAAGAAACTCTCCCTAGCTATTTACCTCTTAATGGGCTGGCTAATTGTATTTGCTATCAAGCCACTTTTTGCCTCTGCCCCGAGCGAATTACTAGTTTGGATTTTCGCAGGCGGTGCTTGTTACACTTTAGGAACGGTATTTTTTAGTCTGCGAAAAGTGCGCTTCAGCCATAGTATATGGCACCTTTTAGTGCTGGGCGGTAGTATCTGCCACTTCCTGGGTATCTATTTATATATTTAAAAGGGTAGAATT
>CBFHVV010000110.1:0-7787 GCA_965658965.1 Croceimicrobium sp. | reverse complement strand
CACCGGCACAATGCAAGTAAAAGTCTTGGTCCGTGGGAAACTCACTCATTTTTTCATTGATATCATCCAAAGGTATATTTAAGGCGTCTACCACATGCTCAGCTTGGTATTCGCTGAACTTACGAACGTCTACCACTGGTTGATGGCCCTTGTCTAAACTCGCTTTAAACTCATCTGCCGAAAGGCTTTTTAAAGTATCTATTTCGTTCCCCTCTTGCTGCCAAGCAGCGATGCCACCTTTTAGATAGCCCAATACATTATCGAAGCCTACTCGTGCTAAACGAGTTACGGATTCTTCTTCACGTCCTTCATCACAAACCAATAATAATGGTTGTTTAACATCTGCTATCACGGCACCCACCCATGGGGCGAATTGTCCATCTAAACCAATAAAAATTGAACCCGGAATATGACCTGCGGCAAATTTCGATTCGTGACGAACATCTAAAACCACGGCTCCAGTTGCTTCTACAGCAGTTATGAACTCTGCCGGCTTTAAAGCCTTAGTACCTTGCTCTAGAATATCGTCGATGCTGGCGTAGCCTTCTTTGTTCATTTGCACGTTTAAGGGGAAGTAGGCTGGTGGCGCTAAAAGACCATCGGTTACTTCCTGCACAAATTCTGCTTTGGTCATATCTGCCCTAAGCGCGTAATTCATCTTTTTCTGATTGCCCAAGGTATCCACGGTTTCTTTCATCATATTTTTACCGCAAGCAGAACCTGCACCGTGGCCTGGATAAACCGTTACTTCATCTGCTAAAGGCATTATCTTATTGCGCAGGCTATCATATAACGTTTCGGCCAATTCTTCCTGAGTCATATTGGCTGCCTTTTGGGCAAGATCTGGACGACCTACATCGCCTAAAAATAAGGTGTCGCCAGAGAAAATAGCAGTGTCCTTACCGTTTTCATCCTGTAAAAGGTAAGTAGTGCTTTCCATGGTATGGCCTGGGGTGTGCAGCACTTTAATTTTTACTTTTCCTAAACTTAAAATTTCTTCGTCTTTCGCTACGTGAGCGTCAAATTTAGGATTGGCCTTGGGACCGTAAACAATGGTGGCACCGGTTTTCTCGGCTAGGGTAACATGACCACTAACAAAGTCGGCATGAAAATGCGTTTCTAAAATATACTTGATTTTTGCTCCATTTTTTTCGGCTGTGTCTATATAAGGTTGTACCTCTCGTAAAGGATCTATAATCGCAACTTCACCGGCGCTTTCAATATAGTAAGCACCTTGAGCTAAACATCCTGTATATATCTGATCTATCTTCATATCTATTATTTATTTGAATTAAAATTATGCTAAAACTGTTTCTTTTAAGAGTATAAATACGGCCATTAGGAGAACAAAATAACCAAAGCCTTTTTTCAGCGAATCTGCTTTTACATACTTCGTTGCGTAAATGCCAATGAACATTCCCAAGGCAGAAAAAGCAGTAAAGCTTAAAAGGAAGGTCCAGTCTATCTCTTGTCCCGAGCCTAGGTCTCCTAAAAATCCGATTAAACTTTTAATGGAAATTATTACCAGGGAAGTACCAATTGCCGTTTTAATAGGCAGTCTCACGAGCAATACAAGAGCGGGAACAATTAAAAATCCCCCGCCAGCGCCTACCAAGCCAGTTACCACGCCAACCACAGCACCTTCCAAAAGAATTAAAGGATAATTAAAGGGTTTTTGTTCTTCATCTCCTTGCTCTTCCTTTCTTCCTTTAATCATAGAATAAGAAGCAAGCAGCATTACCACCGCAAAGAATATCATTATCGCAACTTGGCGAGTAATCACAAAATCGCCGAGACTAAATAATTCGGCCGGAATTGCGGGCACTAAAAAATAACGTGTTAAAAATACCGCACTTAGTGAGGGTAAAGCGAAAATCAAACCCGTTTTCCAATCCACTAACTTTTCGCTGCTTTTGCGCCATGCCCCCACTACTGAGGTTGCTCCCACCACAAAAAGCGAATAAGCCGTAGCCAAAACAGGATTAATACTAAGCACATAAACCAGAATTGGAACGGTTAAAATAGAGCCGCCCCCTCCGAGTAGCCCGAGGGTAAAGCCCATTACAATTGCTAATACAAATCCTATAATTTCCATGTGGCAAATGTGAGAAGTTCTACTAGTCTCAAAAGTAACTCAAATCACTTCCTTAAACTTATTTGAAAAGGTTATAGATTTATTTTATTAATTGGGTTTCTTTATTCTTCCAATTTCGTCGGGTGAGTAGATCCTGAAACGAGTTACCCATGACATCTTTTTAATGAGTTGGTTTTTAAAGCCGTAATTCTCGATGAAGTGAAGTATCCCAAGATTATCTCTTTTTCTTTTTGGCTTAACCCAAAGAAGAAACAAAAAGGTCAAGGCTCCAATTTCTCTCTTCAAAAACTTTAGCACACCGTCACCCTGAATTCATTTCAGGGTCTGTAGAATAATTTAAACAGGTTCTATAACATTGGCTAGATATGAAAGCCCTATTTTCCTTCAAAACCAGCAAGAGTGCTGTCAAAACCAGAAGCCGCAGCTGCCGCAGCTTAGGTTTACATTACTACTTTGTACTAAGGAGAAATCGCAGCTGCCGCAGCTCTTGATAAAGGGTTATAATTTCAATCAGCGATTTTAAGCAAAAACCGAAAGCCAAAATTAATTGTAGAATCTAGTCTCACTACTCACTACTATAAGCGCAGCGGTCTCCTAGTCTATTCTCTCTTCAAATCTTCTTGGCTTTAGAGCCTAAAACTCGATTCTCAGGATGACCCTGAGTTTAAATTTAACCTGATTGAAAAACTTTAGCACAGCGTCACCCTGAATTCATTTCAGGGTCTTAGGATTATTTGAAAACAGGTTCTAGGTTGCCATTATAAGGGACGCACCTCCGTCTCATTGCTCGATTCGCAAGGACCAAAACCTAAAGCCCAAATTAATTGCAGAATCCAATCTGAATACTAAATCTAATAGCGAAGCGGTCTAATATCTTTCTGTCGAGACGTCGCCCCGCTGGGGCTGCACAAAATCGCACCCTACCTAAAGGATTAATCAAAAAACTAAAACAATGATTCATAGCAAAATCCAATCTCACTACTAATTACTAATAGCGTAGCGGTCTTAATACTCAATAGAATATAAATAAAATATTTTTCTAAATTTGTATCCACTTAGATACAGTTTGATGTTTTTTATTGAGAAAACTAGTGAATTTGACAAATGGCTAAGAAAGTTAAAAGACTTGAAGGCCAAAGCAAAGATTTTGTTCAGGATTCAAAAATTAGAGACTAACGAACATTTTGGTGATTGTAAAGCAGTTGGCGCTGGAATTCGTGAAATACGAATAAATTATGCAAAAGGATATAGAATTTACTTCAAAGAAAAGAATGGGAAAATAATTGTTTTGCTTGTTGGTGGAGATAAATCTTCACAACAAAGAGACATAGCAAGAGCAAAAGAAATTTGGAAAAAATTAAATACCTAGAAAATGGAAACTTCAAGATTTGAAATAGCGGATTACTTAGACAATAAAGAAATGATTGCGCAATACCTCAATACGGTTTTGGAGGAGGGCAACAACACGGATATAATTAATGCAATTGGACATATTGCTAAGGCAATTGGAATGACAAAAATTGCAGAAGAAACAGGCTTAAGCAGACCAAGTCTATACAAGGCATTATCTGAAGGAGCAAAACCTCAATTTGATACTATCATGAAAGTATTAAAAGCAATCGGCGGGCAAATTCAAGTAAATCCAATGTCTAATTACAATATTCGCACATTGCACCGAGATTGAATTTAATGCTTCCTCGAAGAATAAAACAGACATCCATACCATTAGTCCCATCTTACTCCTCAGAGCGGAGCTCCCTCAATTCTGCTAGTGAAGCGAGTAGCTGACCCATTTTAAATTTGAATTATAACCTAGAAAAAAATATCTCACTACTCAGTACTAAAAGCGTAGCGGTCTAATATCTTTCTGTCGAGACATCGCCCCGCTGGGGCTGCACAAAACCTCACCCTACCTAAAGGATTAATCAAAAAACTAAAACAATGATTCATAGCAAAATCCAATCTCACTACTAATTACTAATAGCGTAGCGGTCTCAATACTGCGAGCGCAGCGAGCCTCACCTAATCAAAGTCAAAGTCCCACTCTCTTTCCCTTCTACCGCACCCGCCATAGATCGCCCGCGATAATTGATTTTATACACATATACACCTGGAGTGAGTTCACCATTATAGTAACCGTCCCAACTGGGCGTTCCCACGCTTTGCTCATAGACCAAAGTTCCCCAGCGATTAAAGATTAACAACTCAAATTCCAGTTCTTCGCAGGGACTAACAATAACAAATTCATCGTTTAAGCCATCGCCATTGGGCGTGAAGGCATTGGGAATAAAAAGTTCGCAAGAACAAGGGCGCTTCTCAATAGTAAAGCTCTCGCTTATACTGTCGCAGTAGGATCCATACGTGACGGTATAAGTCCCAGAATCGTTAATGCTAATAGCCGAACTATCGGCACCGGTGCTCCAGCGATAAAAATAGTTCTCATTATAGGGCAGTGATACCAAAAGGTTGGAATCCTGCTCGCAAAGACTGGTGTCGCGCAGGCTTGCTAAAGGATCTAGAATATAATCTACCCAAATACTATCGCTCATTTCACCGCAGGCATTGGTTAGTTCTACCTCGTACCAGCCCGCTCTATCTACGGTAATCTGCCCTGTTGTATCGCCTGTATTCCAAAGGTATTGCACACTAAAATCCTGAGTAACATCCAGCATCAGTTCTTCACCCGAACATAAAATGGTATCTTCTGGTAAGCTAAAATCTATCACCGGTAAAACTTCCACGCTATCAGAAAGGGTATGCAGCACTTCTCCTCGCCACCACAGTTCCACGCGCACCAAATAAGCACCTGCTGCGGGATAAGCCACCACGGGATCGAGATCTTGCGAAGTATTGGCCGCGCCTAATGCTGGTTCGCCAAAGTTCCATATTACGCTATCTACCCCGCGACCAAAATCTAATCTAAACTGCACACTATCTTGGCAGGCATAAAGCATTTCAAAAGTATCATGCTGGCGCTGACGACTGGTAAAATCGGGAAACATAGAGTAGGCCTGCCAAGGCTGGGTACTTAAAAAATTCACTTGACAGGAAATTTGAGTGGTATCTAAAGACGTAGGGTTTACGATGCGGCCAATTTTATCGCAATTTTGGTTAGCGCTTGTGCGTTGGAGATTATCACTCCATAAAACATATAAATTTCCATCAGGCCCGAATTGCATATCATTCACCTTCAAATTTGCAGGAGCACCTAAATCAACTGCGGTCGCTTCAAAGTCAGTTTGGTTAGCCGCTAATAAATCATATCTGGTTAATCTATGAATAAAACCAGGTGTTCCATCTTTCAAAATCATTGCCACAAATAAATATCTTTGACTCGGATCTATCCGAAAAACTCTTGGGCTTGTATAGGTGATGATCGAATCCTTTGGGGAATAAAAAAGCATGGAGTCTTTTGGCACCACTGTGGAAGAATTATTTCCTCTTAAAAATATTGGCTCATATCTTACAATATGCCTGACCTGACCCACATTAGAAGGGTAGGCGTAAATAGATTCTGTTAAGTCTGAGTATGCCCTGCATTGGTATAAGGTATACAGCAAATCCGTTGTTAAATTAACAGGGCCTTCAACAAACCCCGAGGGAGTGATCGTTAAAATCTTCTTCTCTGCGGCTTCAAAGGTACCAGGGATATTTAACATCGATTTGTTGAGACTTGAAAATAAAACATATTTTGTAGAGTCAGGATGATGATCAACTACACTATAGATATTTCGGAAATCCACAGAATTATTTATTCTGGGAAAACTATCGATAAGGTTGATTGACCAAGTGCCATTAATATTAACAAGCCTTCTAAGAAAAATTTTTAAGTTACTTGTCCTACCATAAATAGGATTAGTGAAAGGCACGGGCAATACTCCAGAAGTATAAGTATGGTACAAAGTGTCATTGAAGAGATAAAAGTTAGACTGCTTTGAACCTACCATGTTTCCCCAATGTGTTGAGAGCACTTCGGGTGCTCGATGGTAATTGGGCACCGAATAAATTACAGCATCATTGGCATCCATATACTTTCCATTTAAAAAGTACAGGACAACCTGTCCCGAATCATCCTCAAAAACCGAGCATTGATTCATATCACTTTGAAATTGTGGTGTGCTGCTTCTTTGCCAAGGTACCGATCTTAATTGTGGCGGGTTTTGATTAAAGTCCAAGCCTAAGCCCTGCCCAAAAGGCCAAAAGTGGGCTTGCCCAGATAGCAAGCCTGAGACGAGTAGCGTAAAACTTAAAAGCAGAGTCTTTAATCGCATCAGTAGATTTTCTCTTTTCTTGGGCTAAGATCGGTGGTCGGAAAAACTCAGATTATAATGTCTCTAGCGAAGCCATTAAATCATTTTTTCCAGCCGTTAAATTATTCATTATTATTTGAATAACAAGGGATTGATTAGTTACAGAAAAGTTTTTTTGAGAAAACGACTTTAAAGGTATACTGCCTTCGAAGAAAAAAACATCCATTCTTAGCACTCAGCCCATCTCACTACTCACTACGATTAGCGGAGCGGTCTAATATCTTTCTGACGAGACATCGCCCCGCTGGGGCTACGCAAAATCGCACCCTACCGAAAGGATTAATCAAAAAACTAAAACAATGATTCATAGCAAAATCCAATCTCACTACTAATTACTAATAGCGTAGCGGTCTCAATACTGCGAGCGCAGCGAGCATAGCGAGCCTCAATAATCATTCGCTTATGGCTGCGCTATATTTGGATCTAGCAATTTTTTTCTATCAGCTGGTCTATTTCCATTTTCAACTTTGGTAGATGCGTGGTTAATACTGACCAAATGTTTTCATCGGAAATATTATCGTAGGCATGAATCACTTGATTTCTTAAACCAATAATAGCACGAGCATTTGAAATTTGCTCAATGAAGTTTTTATCGCGTTTTAAAATTCTATTTATTGCTTCTCCAACAATTTCTAGGTCGCGTTCAACAGCCCTCTTGAGCATTACATTTTTTTGTACTCAAAAAAATTTCTTTCTTTTTCCTGAAAGAAGCCTTCGATCTCTTCGATGGCGAATTTTATATCCTACAGCCATTTTAGGATTTTTTCATCCATAGATCAATTCCTTGTTTCGGTTAATTGATTGGATCAAGATTGGATTTTTTAAAGTCTGTTCCTCTATCAAGTCAATTTCCCGTCCCAAAAGGCTTTTTAATTCATCTTTGAATTTCATATAATTCTCGAAATAACCAGATAGCTCCATAGTTTTGAATCTTACTATAAAGTCTAAGTCACTTTTTTCGGTAAAATTAGCGGTAAGGGCAGAACCAAAAAGGTAAATTCTTTCCACCTTGTATAGGCTACAAATAGATTTTATTCTGTCAATATGATTCTCAATCACCTTCATATGTCCAAAATTACCTAAAATAAGGTCACTTATTAAAAAGCAAAGACAAAAAGAGATGGATTGCAAGTCGAGTGATGATAAATTAGAAACACGATGCTTTCACTAAAGGCAACAAAACCCTGTTGCCTTATAAGTACAAACAAATTCCCTTGGAAGAAAAGAACATCCCTTCTTAGCACTCAACCAATCACACTAGTCACTACTACCGAAAAGAAGTCGCAGCTGCCGCAGCTTAGTTTTGCATTACCACTATGTACTAAGGAGAAATCGCAGCTGCCGCAGCTCTTCTAATGAGAAACGAATATCAACCCTATTCA
>CBFHVV010000109.1:0-7861 GCA_965658965.1 Croceimicrobium sp. | reverse complement strand
TTTCATGGACATCCAAATGCCCGAAATGGATGGCAGTGAAGCCACTAAAGCGGTAATCGAAAAGTATGGTGATAAACGTCCTGTAATTATTGCCATGACTGCAAATGCCATGGAAGGTGATCGTGAAAAATTCATGCAAGATGGTATGGATGATTATGTCACCAAACCGATTAATCTAAAAATTATTCAAAACGTTCTAAAGAAAGTTTACCTCAAAGAGTATTTGCACTAATGCCCACCCGCAATTCTTTTCCGCTTACGCTAGATGTGTTTAGTAAAGAGGCTTTACTTCATTTGGCCGTTAAATCGGAGAACTGCCAGTTGCTCGATTCTAATGAGCATCAAAATAAGTACAGCAAATTTAATTGGCTTTTAGGCTGGGGGAAAATAGCGGAGCTAAGTAGCTCTGTAAATTCTTTTGCTAAGCTAAGAGCTTTTCAGCAAGCACACCAAGATTGGCTTTTAGGCCACCTCGCCTATAGCTTAAAAGATGAAGTGGAGAATTTGACCAGTCGTAATATCGATAAGTTAAATTGGCCCAACTTGGCTTTCTTTGTTCCAGAAACTATTATAATTAAGCAGGCTAATCAGTTCACTTGTCATTCCTACCATTACCAAAATGAGAAAGAATTAGCCGCGGACTTACGTCCTTTGCAGCTTGAACCAAATACTCCTCCGCACCCAAAGTTTACCGCAAGTTTAAAAAAGGAAGAGTATTTAAACCACATTGCTTCTCTAAAAGAAGAGTTACAAGCCGGGAATATCTACGAAATAAATTTCTGCCAAGCTTGGTACGCCCAAGAAGCCATTAATCCCCTCGAACTTTTCTTAGAACTAAATCGCAAGCACAAAGCTCCTTTCGCGAGCTTTTACCGTTTAAACGACAAATACCTTTTGTGCTTTTCTCCCGAAAGGTATTTACAAAAAACAGGAACAAGTTTAATTTCTCAGCCCATTAAAGGAACGGCGCCGCGCTCTGCTAATATTAGCCTTGATCAACAAAGAAAATCAGGCCTGCTTGCTTCCGAGAAAGAAAGAGCCGAAAACGTGATGATTGTAGATCTAGTCCGTAATGACCTTAGCCGCACTGCTGCCAAAGCATCAGTACAAGTAGAAGAGCTCTTTGGCCTTTACAGCTTTAAGGCCGTTCATCAAATGATTAGCACCATAAGCTCTACCCTTAGCTCGCAATACGACCTAAGCGATGTTCTTAAAACTACTTTTCCTATGGGAAGTATGACCGGCGCTCCTAAAATAAGCGCAATGCAGCTGATTGATGAGCATGAGAATTTTAACCGTGGACTTTACTCGGGCTCAGTAGGTTATATCAACCCTCAGGGGGATGCCGATTTTAATGTAATTATTCGATCCATCCTCTACTCTAGTATTTTAGAACAAGCAGAAGTTAAAGTTGGCGGGGCCATTACCATCCACTGCCAGGCCGAAGAAGAGTACCAAGAGTGCTTGTTGAAAGCCGAAAAAGTGATAGCCGCAAGTAATGATTAAAAAACTCGCACAGACTTTAAAACGCCTAGGCTTAAGTAAAAATGACCAGATCCTTATTGCTTTTAGCGGGGGCATGGATAGTACTGTGCTCAGCTACGCCCTGCTAAAACTTGGTTACACCATTTCTCTGGCACACTGTAACTTTCAATTAAGGGCTAAAGAAGCCGAAGAAGATGCTGCATTCTGCGAAAAATTTGCCCTTCACCATCAAATTCCTTTCTACTTACGTAGATGCGAAACTGAAGAATTCGCCCAAAAACAGAAATTGTCCATCCAAGAAGCTGCAAGAGAATTACGCTATGCCTTCTTCGCCAACTTGCAAGAAAAATACCAGTTCAAAGCCGTCTTAACTGCTCATCATGCAGACGATAATTTAGAAACCTTTCTCATTAACTTCTCCCGCAACGGCGGCATTAATGGTCTTAAAGGAATTCCCGAAAAACGAGACTTTTACTACCGTCCCCTTCTGGGCTTGACCCAAAAGGAACTGAGAAGTTTTGCCCTAAAACATGAGCTTTCCTGGCGAGAGGACGCATCTAACCGCAGTGAAAAATACTTACGCAATAAATACCGCTTGCAATTAATTCCACAATGGAAAAAAATTGAAGAAGATTTAATACCCAAAGCACAACGAAGCTTAGCTCTTTTACAAGAGCAGAGTAGCGCCTTTAACGACCTTCTTAAGGAAAAACTAAAACTTGCGCTACGATACGATGAGCGCCAGCAGGAGGAAATTTTGGCGGTAGCAAGTTTGAAAGAGAAAAGCTATTGGCCCAGTCTCTTGCGATTTTGGCTAGAAGATAGAGGGAATTGGGATTATACGAGTGTCGAAAATTTATGGAAAAGTGATCCTGGAAAAAGACTCAGCACTGAGTTCCATACTATGTATCATGCAAACAGTCATTATTATTTAAGACCTAAAAAAGAAACTGCAAGCATTACCGAAAAGGAAATTTCTTTAGAAACAGAAAGCTATGCGGAGCTGAAGTTTCAAAAGCTAAGCACCAATAAAATACCCTTAAACCCCTTAACTACAGAGGCTTACTTAGACTTCGATAAACTTAGCTTTCCACTCACCTTGCGTAAATGGATGGCTGGAGATAGATTTAAGCCACTGGGCTTGTCAGGAAGCAAGAAGTTAAGCGACTATTTGAACGATATTAAAATAAAGGGCCCCGCCAAAAAAGAGCAACTCGTTCTTTGTAGCGGCAAAGAAATAGTTTGGGTGGTAGGAAGTCGTATTGATCATCGCTACAGGGTGACTAATTCGACCAAAACCATTTACTTTGTTGGCACTATCTAATTTTCCTAAACCCTATGAGGTCAATACTTTTTGTTTTATCCTTTCTTAGCCTAAGCTTTTTTGCTCAAGGGCAGATTTTAGAACCGGTTGATTTAAGCTTCGAAACCAAGGAGCTATCTGACAATAAAGTGGAACTACGCGCAATTGTAAGCCTAGACAAGGGCTGGCACGTATATTCTATCAATACTCCAGATACCTCTTTTATAATTGGTACCGAGTTCAACTTTACCGAAAGCCCAAAATTTGAGTTTGCGGGTAGCTTAATGGAGCCTGAGCCACATACCGAATACGACCCAAACTTTAAAGAAACCTTGAGTTTTCACAGTGGCACAGTGGTGTTTAAAAGGGTAATTGAAAAAATCAGCAGCTCAGATTTTGAGATCAAAGCCGAGTTTGTTTACCAAACTTGTAATGAAGAAACTTGTCTTCCCCCTGAGTATATAGATCATGTCTTTAAAATTAGTGGCGCTAAAGCCAGTAAAAAAGCTGCGACTGAAATCACCACCACCGAGCAAAATGCTAGTGACGAAAACAAAAATGAAAGTACTGACGCAACAGAAAGCTCTGCAACTGAAACCCCAACTGATATACCAGGTGAAAAATTAGAGATAGATTATACGGAAGCTGATAAAAACAAAGTATCTGAACCAGAGACTCAGGATGAGACAGAAGCCGTTCCTGCCCAAGAACAAGGCCGCTCTATGATAGGTATTTTTGTATTAGCCTTTTTAGGCGGTTTGGCAGCATTGCTAACGCCTTGCGTTTTTCCAATGATTCCCTTGACGGTAAGTTTCTTTACTAAGCAAAGTAAAACACGCGCCAAAGGCATTACCAATGCAATTATTTATGGCCTGGCTATTATTCTATTATACACCTTTTTAGGGCTAATCATAGTGGTGGTATTTGGTAGCGATGCCCTCAATGCCTTTTCTACTAATCCCTGGGTTAATTTAGGATTCTTCGTTTTACTGGTGGTTTTTGCCATTAGTTTTTTTGGTGCCTTCGAAATTACCCTTCCCAGTAGTTGGGTTAATAAATCCGATCAAGCTTCGGATAAAGGTGGAATTTTAGGTATTTTCTTTATGGCCTTTACCTTGGCACTCGTTTCCTTTTCTTGCACTGGCCCCATCATTGGAACCTTATTAGTTGAAGCAGCCAGTGGTGGCTTTCAAGGACCATTAATAGGTATGTTTGGCTTTAGTTTAGCACTGGCCTTACCCTTTGCCCTATTTGCTGCCTTCCCTGGTTGGTTAAACTCATTGCCCAAAAGCGGTGGTTGGTTAAACTCTGTGAAAGTAGTATTAGGTTTTATAGAATTAGCTTTTGCCTTTAAATTTCTTAGCACTGCCGATTTAGTTTGGCAAGCGGGTATTTTACCCCGCGAATGGTTTTTAGCCATTTGGATTGCGATATTCGGCTTGCTTACGCTTTACCTACTGGGTAAGTTCCGTATGCCACACGATAGCCCGAGCGATAAAGTATCGGTCTTTAAATTAATTTTAGCGGTAATAACCCTAAGTTTTACCCTGTATCTAATTCCAGGCTTATGGGGCGCCCCCTTAAAACTTATCAGTGGTTTTCCTCCACCCATGTTTTATAGTGAGTCCCCCAACGGAATTGGTGGTGGCGGTGCAAGTGTTATAAATGGTAATGGTGAAATTCCCGACGGGGCAGATCCAGAACACTGTCCGCATAATATAAATTGCTTTCACGATTTCGAAACAGGGCGAGCCTACGCCAGAAAAGTTAATAAACCAATACTCGTCGATTTTACGGGTTGGGGCTGTGTAAACTGTCGTAAGATGGAAGAGCAAGTATGGAGCGATCCAAAAGTACTAGAGAGCCTTAAAAATGATTTCGTACTAATTTCACTTTACGTAGATGAGCGAGAAGAACTTGCTGAAGACGAAAAGTATGTGAGCGAAATTACTGGTAAGAAAATCCGCACTATTGGAAATAAGTGGAGTGATTTTCAAATTGAACACTTCAAAAGTAACTCGCAACCCCAGTATTTAATACTCGGCCATGAAAGCATGAAACCCCTAAATGGATCTACGGCTTATGATCCAGATATCCAACTCTACCTAGATTGGCTGGAAGAGGGTCAAGATCGGTTTAAGAATAAACACTAAACTTTTAAAAGCCCCTAGCAATTATGTCTTGGGGCTTTTTTTTTTGCCTTTAATTAGGCTATGATTACTAATTCCATTGGCTCTATTCTAAACAATGACAAAAAAGGAACGCGTAGCATTCATCATCGAATCATTGGAAAAACTCTATCCAGAAACACCCATTCCCCTAGATCACAAAGATCCCTACACCTTATTAATTGCAGTTTTGCTTTCCGCACAGTGCACGGATGAGAGGGTCAATAAAATTACTCCTCGCCTTTTTGCCATCGCCGATAATCCTTACGACATGGCCAAATTGAGTCAAGAGGAAATCCAAGATATTATTCGCCCTTGTGGCTTGAGCCCCATGAAATCTAAAGGCATTTACGGACTAAGCCGTATCTTAATTGAAAAATACCAAGGAAAAGTTCCCGCTGACTTTGAAGCATTAGAGTCGCTCCCCGCAGTGGGGCATAAAACTGCATCCGTAGTTATGAGTCAAGGGTTTGGGCATCCTGCCTTTCCAGTAGATACGCATATACAGAGGCTTATGTATCGCTGGAATTTAAGTACTGGTAAATCTGTGGTACAAACCGAAAAAGATGCCAAGCGACTTTTCCCGAAAGAGCTTTGGAATAAACTGCATTTACAGATTATCTTTTATGGCCGTGAATACAGTCCGGCTAGAGCTTGGGATTTGGAAAAAGATTTTATCTCCAAACGCATCGGCCGTAAGAGCCTACAAAAAAACTAAAACAGCTTAAAAATCGGTACTGAGAGATAAGTAGAAAACATTGGGTAATACAATACCGTCCTCTATTCCCCAGGCCCAATCTGCCCGAACATAATAGCCAAATAGACGACTGCGTAAACCGAAGCCGGTTCCGAGTATTACCGGTTCCTTTTGACTGTCTAAAACAATTTGACCTCCCGTTCCCAACGGTACTGTAATGGTGTTAATCACATTTTCTTGCGAATAAGGCGAAGGGCCATTCCAGGCGGTGCCAACATCTGCAAACCCCACTACCATCAAGTTTTGGAGAA
The DNA here is from genome assembly GCA_965658965.1 of Croceimicrobium sp. GTDB lineage: Bacteria > Bacteroidota > Bacteroidia > Flavobacteriales > Schleiferiaceae > Croceimicrobium. Next base: position 1,897 of record CBFHVV010000109.1, on the reverse strand, counting down.
AGTCATTACGAATCGGACGATTTGCAAAGTAGCTGATAATGGGTAATCTTAATTCTGAGTTTACCACAGCGAAGCTATTACCATTGCGTGTATTCTGGAAAAAGCCGCGCATATTCGTTACTAAAGTTTGAAAAATGTAATTATTTTCTCTGGCAATGGGAGTAGATTGGTCGAGGTTCGGAGAAAAATCATTGTCTACGCCACCCATTATGTAAATGAGCTTTTCCGGCCCAAAAGAAGTTCCCGCGGCAAGACGGTTAGCCCAAATAAAGTTTCGATGAATTATAAGATAATGACGGGCATCAATTCCCGCAGTAGACAAGCCACTAGGACTAGTTCTTAAGTTTCTATAATACTCTGCAAAAGCTTTATAGCGAAGGCCGGCATAAAGGTTTAAACCAATTTTACGCGTATTATCATAAATGTAGGCTGCACGCGCAATAGCAAAGTCTGTGTATTGAATAGACTGCCCCAGCTGGTTAAAATCAGTGGCTAAACGAATATTTTCATCGATGCGGTAGCCACCTGATAGATGTACCGAAGCTACGGGATTAAAGGGGTAAACTGCTTTGAAGTTAAATTCATTATTTATGAGACGACGAAAATTATTAAGGCCTGTTACTTGCACTTGCGAACGACGCGTAAAGGTGTAAAACTTATCCCAACGATCTTTATAATCGGCCACCCCAAGGATAAATTCGGCATTAGGCGCTAATGACGTTCCTGGCAATGGCGCAAAAGTAGTGCGAACCCCAGCTACAATACGATAATCGTGCATCAAATCCATGGCGCCCACCTTAAAGTTCATGTTAAAACCTTGATTAAGGATATCGCCACTCACAAAACCAGTAAAGGGCTGGTACTGCGGGTTATCGAACATATTATCAAAGCGTACAGTGAAATTATCTTTGTAGAAAGAAAGAAAATAATTTCGCACTGCTGGAATCTCAATATCATCCTCTGCCTCGGCGATTACATCCTCGGGGTTTAAAGCTGGCAATAAAGCCTTACGCTCTACCTCTTTCTCCTCTTCTTCCGTGCTGGGAGATGAAGATTTTTTCTCACCTCTAAAGGAATAGTTCAAGACATCAATACTCAGTTGACTGCGGCTTACTCCTGGATAATACAAAGGTTCAACCTTTTCGTTAGGATCAATTGCTTCCTCCACAATGGACTCTTCGCCGCCCTTTGCTAACATGTCTTTAGACTTTACTTTTAAAGCCTTTTGAGATGTCAAACCCTCTAGGTCTAATTCTTCTTCGTATATCCGATAACGGCCATCTTGTAAGTAAATAGAATGACCTACCTGTGTTTCGGCACTATAACTTGCGTCCACTAAACTAAACTCATTATCCCCCAGTAAATATTCGCTGAAAAAATAATCGTAGTGCGTAGTAGTGTCTACATAGGCAATGGCACTGTCAATTTTAACAGCGTGGCGCCGACTTATAGAGCTACCATCACTTAAAAACCCTACTAATCCAGGTGCTAACTCTTTGTGCGCAATTTCATCTACATTATCACTTTTAGTGAGGCGCCATATCGAAACGGTATCATCACGTAGCTCGCGATTTTCCGTTGCAAATAAATCTAAATCATTCGTACTAAAAAGCCGGTCTGCATTTGGATACAAAGTATCAACTGGGCGATTTGACGACCAGACTATACGGCTTCCACCAGATATAAAAGTTGGATGTAAATCGTCATAAGCATCACTTGTAATCGCCTGAATCTTGGTATTTAAGATGGTGTAGACAAATATATCGGACTGCCCATTTTTTGCGGCGCTGAGTAAAAACTGTTTACCATTTGGTGCATATTCCAGGGAAATAATTTTATCAAAACGGTAAAAGGGCTTGGTGGTAACTTCTTCTTTTTCAATGTCGTAGATACTCAG
>CBFHVV010000108.1:0-8065 GCA_965658965.1 Croceimicrobium sp. | reverse complement strand
AAAAAAGCAAAACCCTCAAATAGAGGTAGAGCAATGCGATGTTTTCGAAGAACTGCTTTTAGAGAAACTTCTGCTGCATCAGGCAGACTTAGACAGTGTAGAAGTTTCGGAAGAAGAAGTTCAAGCTAACATCGATCGTAGAATAGAAGTTTTTATTCAACAGATTGGGAGCAGTCAAAGGTTAGAGCAATACTATGGTAAATCAATCCTGGAAATAAAGGAGGAGATGAGTGAGTTGATTCGTAATCAAATGACGGCTCAACGCATGTTACAAACCATAAATGGAGATATTGAAATTACGCCTTCGGAGGTAAGAATGTTTTATAATGACATCCCAAAGGATAGTCTGCCGCTTATCAATGCAGAAGTTAAGTATGCAGAAATAGTAAAGTATCCTGTGGTAAGTCCTGAAGCAAAGCAGGAAGCCATTGATCAACTGAAGAGTATTAAAGAACGAATTCAAAATGGATCATCCTTTAGTACCATGGCGGTTTTATATTCTGATGATGAGGGTAGCTCGAAAAATGGCGGTGAATACAAAGGAATAAAGCGGGGTCAGTTTGTAAAAGAATTTGAAGCGGTTGCCTTTAACCTTTCTTTAAATGAGATTAGCGATCCTTTTAAAACGGAATACGGCTATCACATTGTACAATTGCAAGCCAAGCGCGGTCAAGAATTAGATTTGCGCCATGTTTTAATCAAGCCAGATATCTCAGCTGAGAATCTGGAAGCGGCAAAACTTATTTTAGATAGCCTTCGCGATAAAATAAACAGTGGTGAAATTAGTTTTGCGGAAGCAGCTAAGGAGTATTCTGATGAAGAATCGTCACGTTTAAATGGTGGTCTAGCGGTAAACCCGCAAACTGGAGAATCAAACTGGGAAACAGGACAGCTCGAGAAAACTATTTTTTATGCTCTGGAAAATATCGAAGAAGGTACCATGACCGAAGCAACTTTTTTCCGCACTAGAGATGAAAAGGAAGGCTATAAATTAATTAAATTAATAGATCGTACCGAGGCCCATACGGCTGACCTTAAGGTAGATTACCAAAGGATTCAGCAAGTTGCGAAGGCCCAGAAGCAACAAGAAGCGCTAGAAGAGTGGGTAAATGATAAAATCGGTGATACTTATGTGCGGGTAAATAATGAGTATTTATCCTGTACCTTTAAAAGACAATGGCTAAACGCCTCTCAATATGCAGAATAACTCAAACGATGTAGCCGCTGTAAAGCAGTTGGGTGAGAAATACCAACAACTAAAATCTGAAATCGGCAAGGTTATTATCGGTCAAGACGATGTAATTCACCTTTTATTAATGTCCGTTTTTTGTAAAGGGCATTCGCTGTTAGTGGGGGTGCCAGGTTTGGCCAAAACACTTTTGGTAAATACGGTTTCTGAAGCATTAGGCTTGAGCTTTCGCAGGATACAATTTACACCAGATTTAATGCCTTCGGATATTGTTGGCTCGGAGATATTAGATGAAAACCGTCAATTTAAATTTGTAAAAGGTCCCCTTTTCGCCAATATAATTTTAGCTGACGAAATAAACCGAACTCCACCTAAAACACAATCGGCTTTATTGGAGGCAATGCAAGAAAGGTCTGTTACCGCCGCTGGGCATACTTATGCCATGGCCAAGCCATTTTTTGTATTAGCCACTCAAAACCCGATTGAGCAAGAGGGAACTTACCCTCTGCCAGAGGCTCAATTAGACCGCTTCATGTTTAATATTGAAGTTGGATACCCAAGCTTTGAAGAGGAAGTAAGTATCGTTAAAAATACTACAGCCGGCGTAAATACTGCCGTTAGTGAAGTATTAAATGGTGAAGAAATAATTTTCTTTCAGAATTTAGTTCGGAAAATCCCTGTGCCAGATAATGTATATGATTATGCCATAAAGCTGGTTCAAGCTACTAGGCCAAATACTCCTAATGCCGCGGATATAACTAAAAAATACATTTCATGGGGGGCAGGTCCTCGTGCTTCACAAAATTTAATTTTAGGAGCCAAGGCACATGCTGCATTAAAAGGTAAGTTTAGTCCAGATAAAGAGGATGTAATTGCAGTTGCTAAACCAATTTTACGTCACCGCTTGGTTAAGAATTATAAAGCAGAAGCAGAGGGAATAAGTATTGAAGAAATCATTGAGAGCTTGTTTTAATTTCTCCCGCTTATACTATCATTAATTACTAGCTTTGCGCCTTCCTTAGCCAATTCAGCTAATATTATATGCCTTCAACAAAATACATTTTCGTAACCGGTGGGGTTACCTCTTCTTTAGGGAAAGGTATTATCTCCGCCTCGCTAGCTACATTGCTACAATCGCGCGGATACAGCGTTACTATTCAAAAGTTGGATCCTTATATTAATATCGATCCCGGTACCTTAAACCCTTACGAACACGGTGAGTGTTTCGTAACTGACGATGGGGCAGAAACAGACCTTGATTTAGGCCATTACGAGCGATTTTTAAATCGACCCACATCCCAGGCTAATAATGTAACCACAGGAAGGGTATATCAAACGGTAATTAACAAAGAACGTCGCGGTGATTATTTAGGGAAAACGGTACAAGTTATTCCACATATTACCGACGAAATAAAGCGCCGTATTCAACTTCTTGGTAATACGGGAGAGTTTGAAATTATTATTACTGAAATTGGTGGTACGGTTGGAGACATTGAGGCCTTACCTTACATTGAAGCGGTTCGACAATTACGTTGGGAGCTAGGAGATGATAGTTTGGTCGTGCATCTTACATTAGTACCTTATCTGGCTGCTACTGGCGAGTTAAAAACAAAACCTACCCAGCATTCGGTACAAAAGCTGCAAGAGTCAGGTATTCAGCCTGATATACTTGTTTGTAGAACCGAGCACGATCTTGGCGAAGATATCCGACGCAAGCTTGCTCAATTTTGTAATGTAAAAAAAGAAGCAGTCGTACAGAGTATTGACGCGGAAACCATTTACGCAGTTCCGATCTTAATGCGCAATCAGCATTTAGATGAAGTAGTGTTAAAACGCTTAAACCTGCCTATTGACGATAATCTGGATTTAGTTAATTGGAAGGATTTCCTTTACAAACTGCGCTATCCTAAAATGGAGGTGGAGATTGGTTTAATTGGGAAATATGTTGAACTGCACGATAGTTATAAGTCTATTGTAGAATCATTTATACACGCTGGCGCTTCAAACGAGTGTCGAGTTAAAATTAGATGGATTCACTCCGAAAACTTGTCACTTGATAATATCGCTAAAACACTAGATGGTTTAGATGGAATTTTGGTGGCTCCTGGTTTTGGAGAACGTGGTTTTGATGGCAAGCTTGAAGCCATCCGTCATGCGCGCGAGGAAAAAGTACCTTTCTTAGGTATCTGCCTAGGAATGCAAGCTGCAGTAATCGAATTTTCTCGCAATGTTTTAGGTTGGAAAGATGCAAATAGCACCGAAATGAACCCAGAAACCGCTCACCCAGTTATTGACATCATGGAAGAGCAAAAAAAGGTAACCGAAAAAGGCGGAACGATGCGCTTAGGAGCTTGTGCTTGTGACCTTAAGGAAGATTCGAATGCTTTTGCAGTATATCGTAGAAAAGGAATTAGTGAAAGACATCGTCATCGCTATGAATTCAATAATAAATATTTAAGCGAATTTGAAGCAAATGGCATGATAGCTACCGGTGTAAACCCAGATATGTCTTTAGTGGAAATCGTAGAAGTAAAGGATCACCCGTGGTTTATGGGAGTCCAGTTTCACCCAGAATATAAAAGCACCGTTGCAAACCCGCACCCGCTGTTTGTTAAGTTTATAGAAGCCGCTGTAAAATATAGCGAAAGTTTAAAAGCATAAGATGAAGTCAAAGTTTGATATTAATACGGTTGTAGGTTTTCTCCTCATTGGGGGAATTTTTCTCTATTTCGGTTATTTCTCACCTACCAGTCCAGAAGCTGCGGATAAAGCAGCAATAGCCAGCGACAGTACTGCAACAGAGCAGGTTGTTAAGGACAAAAGCCTCAGCGAAGCAGGTGATTCACAAAAGCTTGTTGATCCTATAAGCCAAGATAGCGTGGCCTTGGCAACGGATACCCTAAAATACTTAAAGTACCAGCTTGAATACGGTCCCTTTGCGCAAAGCATGATGGCCAACGAAGAAGAACAAGTTTATAGTTTAGAAAACAATCTTTTAAAGCTTACTTTTTCAAGTAAAGGAGCCCAGCTAATAAAAGCAGAATTAAAGGAGTTTAAGACTTACGATTCTTTAGCCTTAAACCTAATCGACTCCAACTCCAACTTTAGTTTACTTTTAAAAGACGAGCGTACTTATAATACGGCCGATTTAAACTTTAAACTTATCGGGCAAAGTGCCAATACTTTAAAATTCGCTTTAGAAAGTGATGCTGGAGCCAGCTTGGTTTACGAGTATAGTTTAGCCGAGGCTTCTTACATGATAGATTGGTCCGTGGAAACAACTGGCATGTCTACAATGCTAAAACATGATCAATCAGAACTCATCTGGGAGCTGAAAGCGAACCGCCACGAAAAAAACCGTGAAAATGAGCTTACACGCACAGAGATGCAATACCAATTGGTGGAAGATGCTGATGTGGATAATTTTAATAGTACTAGTGCCGATGAAGAATTTGTTGAGGAACCGGTAAATTGGGTGGCTTATCGTCAGCAATTTTTTACTACCATTCTGCAATTAAAGGGCAGCAGTTTTTCAAAAGCCGCCCTAGCCATACGTCCACTTGAGGATGAGAACTACACTAAATATATGGCCAGTAGTATTAGCTACCCAAGCACGGCAGCCGGAGAACTAGACTTAAATATGGGACTGTACTTGGGGCCAAACAAGTACGAAATATTAAAATCTTATAATGCCGGCTTTGAAGAGTTAATTCCTTTAGGCTGGGGTATTTTAGGTTGGATAAACCGAGGGATTGTCTTAAATATCTTTAACTGGTTAGAAGAATACGGATTAAATTATGGCCTTATTATCTTAATTATCGCATTGATTATTAAGATGATACTTTTTCCACTTACCTATAGTTCCTATCGGTCTATGGCCAAGATGCGTGTATTGAAACCGGAGATTGATGCTTTAGGCGAGAAGCATCCAGATGCCATGAAGAAGCAACAAGCCACGATGGAGCTCTATCGTAAAGCAGGAGTAAGCCCTTTAGGAGGTTGCCTCCCCATGCTACTTCAGTTCCCGATTCTTATTGCCTTATTTCAGTTCTTTCCGGCATCGATTGAATTGCGTCAACAGTCTTTTCTTTGGGCTACGGATTTATCTACTTATGATTCTATCTATAACTTGCCCTTTGAGATTCCTTTTTACGGAGATCACGTAAGTTTATTTACCTTATTAATGACGGTTTCTACCCTCATTTACACCTACATGAACCAGCAGTTAACGGGCTCTGCACAAAATCAGCAGTTTCCACAGATGAAGTATATCATCTACTTAATGCCGATTATGTTTCTGGGAGTATTTAACAATTACGCATCTGGACTTAGCTATTATTATTTTGTGGCCAACGTAATTACTTTTAGTCAACAATTTGCAATTCGTTCTTTTATAGACGAGGATAAGATTAAGGCTAAAATTGCAGAACGTAAGGAAAAGCCACAGAAGGAAAACCGCTTAATGCGCAGAATGCGCGAAGTACAGGAGCAGCAAAACCGTCAACAAAGACGCACTAAATAATAGATTTTGCAAAGTCGTTTATTCATTGTTTTAGTTCTCATTTTCAGTTTACAAGCTTGTAAGTACAATGCTGCTAAAGTTTTAGCGAAACCTGAGGTCAATTATATTTTGGAAGCAGAAAGCGGAGCTTGCCTTGGTACTTGCCCGATTTATTCTTTGCGTATAAACGAGAACCTTGAAATGCAATTTACAGGGGATCGCTTTTGTGCTTTTCAAGGTGACACTGTTTTAAAAATTAGTGGTTCAGATTATGTCGCTCTAAAACAAGAATTGTTGGCACAAGGCTTCTTTGACATGGATACGGTCTATGACAATCCTGACCTTATGGATGCACCAAATTATTCCATAAAGGTTTTAGATCCCCAAGAAAAGTTCGATACGCATAAAGTAAGAGCGAGAGTAGGAGCCCCAGAGTCCTTCAGAAGTCTAAAAAGCCACTTAACTAGCCTTTTAGTTAAATATGGACTACTGCGAGCATAAGTTATAAGATGATTATAAAGAGGCCTAGATTCTTGAATGAAGTCTAGGCCTTTTTTTTATAGGAGCTTATATGTTCTTAGCTATTAGCCTTAACTGAATAAAGTGAAAGGCATTTTTATTTAGCCATGATAATAAATCGAAACTCATTTTTTCGAAGTTTCACAATGTGCCATTTCTGAGCTTTCTCTCCCGGGAAACCTCGATCTACTTCAATTGTGTTATGATCTAAAACTTTCCATTGAGCCAAGGTAGTTTGGTAGTAGGGTGGCATTTGACAGCCAAAAGGAAAATAGAGTTCAAGCTCTCCATTCGCTTTAAAGTGTAAACTTTTAATATTAAGCCTATGTGAGTCTGACCTTTTAAATCGAAGAGACTCCTGGTCTGAGCTTTTCTTTTCTTGCCAGCGTCCAACTAAGATGCTTCTGGTCGAGCTAAGGCTCGGCTCATAAGTATGGCAGGAGCTGAGAGCTAGGGCTATAAGAGCTATTAGATAGTTTTTCATTTATGGTTCTATTAGAGCGGCCTAAGTATTATTCATCTCCCGTAACATTTTCACTGCAAAATAAATAACTAAAAGACCACCTAGCCCAATGGTTAGCCACATAAAGCTTTCGCTCTGCCAAAAGCTTTTCTTTTTTCCTTGTTCGTCTTTAGACAGGTTTTCCTTTTGAAGCGCCTCAAAATTAATCATTTGCGCCTCTTGTAGATTGGATATGTTACTTTCTACAAAATAAGACAAATCATAGGAGGGCTTTTTTAACTTATCATCAATAATTAAGTGATAGTCTTGCCCTGCTTTTAGATAGCTAACTAAGTACTTGGGTTTTTGATAAAAGCTGATTTTTTCGAAGACTAATGGAGGATTATCCTCATTTTGAATCTTAAAGCTGAAATCTTTTAAAAAGGTATTCTTTAGTTCTATAAAGTTACTACCAACGGAGCTTAAGATAAAGTGCTGCTGAACATCTTCATACATTTCGTAAGCTTTTCGAATTTCTCGCTTTCTTTCCACAATTAAATCCACTTCCCGCTGATAAAAGCGATTTTTGATTTTAAAAGAAATTGCATCAACTTGATGAGAATAATCTGCTCTAAAGTCTATTTGGCTGGTTTTATTTTCGTTTTCTATTACTAATCCTTTGGTAAAAACATCAAGGACAGATAGTTCTGAAGGGAAATATTGATTTTCATAGATTCCTATTGCTTCCACTTGAATGGGTAGAGAATGCCTATCATTAATTTCCAACTTTAAAAATCGATAGTTATTTAAAGGTAGATTAATTTGTTGCTCTATATAAGTTTTTGAGGTGGCCCCATTAAGCTGCATTTTTTCTTCAGCCAGCAAGCCAAACCATTCTTTACGATTATCACTACCGTAAACATTGTACTTTTTGTCAATATTAGTATTGGTTATTTTTAGATAGATAGAGTTCTTTAGCTTGGCTTGATTTCGGAAAACATAGGAGCTCAGGGAATCTTTAAGATTTTCATGATCTAGAATTTCAAAGGATCTGAATTTTGAATACTCACTATCTGAAGCATCCATAATTACATAAGGTACCGAATTTGCTGCAGTATCCTTAATGCGTATATGGTCAAAATTATGGCCTGTTGCCGCTCTAAAACTTGCGGGTAATAGCACTTTATAAAGACCATCGTTCTTAATTTTGCTCAATTCTGCTCGATACGATTGAGCCGAGACCAAGTTTAGGCCTAATAAGAATATACTAAGACAAAGGGCTTTCATCTGCTTTCTTTTCATCAACAACTAGCTTTTTAATTTTTTGATATACAAATGAAATAGTGAGAATGAGCGCCCCAAGGAGTATGAAGGCGACGATTTTGCCTGTTTCGGAAACATCTTTAATATCATA
>CBFHVV010000107.1:0-8181 GCA_965658965.1 Croceimicrobium sp. | reverse complement strand
TTAACTTTGAGGAAAAATTTTAACATGAAGAAAATTTTATTTTTCCTCGCAATGGGCATACTTGCCATTTCCTGTAAGGATGAGGAAACTTCACCGATTCAAGAACCGCCGGCGGTCCTTAGTGATTTAGCCTTATACCTAAATGGTGAATTTGATTTAAACAAGGTTCACTATCAAGGTACAGTTAATAGTGTTTTGGGGAGCCAGGAGCTAGACACCTTCGGCGAAAATACCGAAGGCTACTATGCCATGTATAGTGAATTAGGGCAGATTAGCTATTTGGTTGAGACCTTCATCGAAATCGAATTATTTGGCGATAAATACGATTTACCTCTTCGAGTAGAAGATAGCACTAGTGTTAGCTTTGATAGCGATAGCAGCTTTGTAGTTAACGATAAAGATGTAGGTTTAATGCGTTATCGTTTAGGCCAAAGTTGGCCTGATAGCTGCCGCTTATTACTGCGTTATCAAGATGATACCGCTGGCTTCAATTTAGACTTAAATTTAGAGATGTATCTCTATCGCAGATAGATTTTAAAATTAAATACCGAGTGCAGCACAGTCTTCATTCGGTATTTTCACTTCAATGGTATCACCGTAAACAGCTCTTACGCCAAGTCTCTCTGCCACATCTTCACCAGAATACCGAATCTTGATATCATAAATTTTACCATCCTCTACGGCAGCGGTGTTAAATTCGAGTTCATTCTTATTTTCTTTGGTAACAATATGAACCGGCGCTAAGCTGTATTCATCTGTTCCTGCTTCTTTAATATAAACTTTCGTCCCTACCGGGGGATAGAGCAAAACATTAGGTTGCTCTTCGCAAAAGGCCGTATAATATCCTTTAAACACCTCGGCACTGGGCTTTAGCGTATAAATAACAGTATCGGAAGTAGCATTCCATCGCACACTAATAGAATTAGCCGCAGTAGCCGGTGCTCGCGAGCTAAATAAGCCACTGCCGGTTGAGACTTCCACAAAGCCAATATTCGGATTTTGACGTACAAAGAAAATAATGGCAGGGTCTAGCATTACATCGTAGGAACTGTTGGCCGTGCGCTTAATTAATTTTGTGTAAGGGCCATCACCGCCGTCAAACTCGGCCCGAAAATCGCTGTATTGCATTAAGTGGCCCGAGGTATTTATAATTACATGCAGATTACTTTGATCTTTCGTAATCCGATTAAAACTCTTGGAGGAGAAATTATCTAGCTCTACCCTTACAAACTTACTTTCACTGTCTTGCTCCACCACGCGCGTATCAATGTATTTCCAATACTGATCTTGTTCATCATAAGACACCACATCAATAGTATCGCCTCTGGCATAGGTTTCTAGAGTGGTTAAGTTGGTAGTTTCGGGTATATTTATGCGTGTAAATACCTTTCCACCTGAAATGGACTTAACCTCTTTACCATTTACACTTAGGTTAAAATCTAATCTGGGCATAGGACCAAAAAACCTTTGTTGGGGAATTCCGTCAATTTCTAAGAGCTGAATTAAAGAACTATTTGGTAAAGAAAGAGTACTATTATCGCTGTAGGTATCGAAACCTACTAAGTCTATTTCCAAGCTCCCTCCTACAATAGGCTGCCCTTGTCGGTCTTGAAAAGTAATACCGGAATCAATCGCGAGATTAAAACGAGCTGGTAAAGTATCGCTTTGGGTACTAAAGTCAATCAATACTCTTTCTGCCAAGCTCCCATCTGAATTAACCGCAGCATTTTTCCTTTCTAAAGCCAAGCCTTCGATCACGGGGTCCTCGGGTAGTAAATACACTAGCTCCTCCGAATAAAGCTCTCCCTCCTTAATTTCGACCTCAATAGTTTTAGATCGGAAACCATCGATATCTAAGGCTATATTAAAAATGATAGGATTCCCTTTTGTAGGTTCTGCTGTTAGTCGGTTTACTATTAAGGCTGTTTCACCACCAGAAAAGCTAAAGTTACGGGTGCCATCAATAGCGTAAATATCACCTTGGCTAGGTCCGCCCACCGTGAAACTACCATTGTAGGCCAAGTTCTCTTGAACACGGCTCAGGTCTTTAAGTTGTATACTTACTACATAATCATAAAAATCAGGACTGATGTGCACAAATACATTATCCGTAGGATTCTTGCATGCGCTAGAAAGAATCAGGAAAATTGACCATAGCTTAATAAGTCTTAATCGCATAATAGTATAATTTAAAAGCCTGCTGCAGCGCAGTCTTCAGAAGGAATTTCAACATCAATAGTATCACCATAAACAGCTCGAATGGCGAAACGTTCCGCTAAATCATTACCTGAAAAGCTAATCTTAACATCGTATAATTTCCCAGCCTCAATAGCGGGAGTTTCAAAACGCAGGTTATTTTTATTTTCTTCGGTAACTATGTGGACGGGCGCTAATGGGTAATTTTCGGTTCCAGACTCCTTGGCATAAACCTTGGTGCCCGCTGGAGGATATATTAAGACCCTGGGTTGATTTACACACCTTGCGGTATAAAAGCCAACAAAACTATTGGGATTACCTTGTAAAAGGGCGGTAATAGTATCTGAAGCGTCATTCCATCTTATTTCAATCGATTGACCCGATGCCCGATCCTTGCGACTACTAAAAGTTCCGGCCGAGGTTTCACACTCTAAATATAGTCTATCCGGTACGGCCCGAGCAAATAAAATTAGGGAGGGGTCCATTTTTAAATTAAACTTCAGATTGGAAGTACTGTGAAGTAGCTTTTCTTCCCCATCGTAATTAGCTCGGTATTCCGTCTTCGTAACTAAATTTCCATTGGTAATCACATTAACATGCACTGGCAATTGATTTCTGGAAAAGCTACTCGGAATTTTCTGTGAGAAATTATCCAGCTCCGTTTCAATATAAAAGTTTCGATTTGAATCGCTCTTAACCACGGTTTGTTCTATAATTTTCCAATATTGGTCCTGTTCATCAAAAGAAGCTATTTCTAGTGAATCGCCAATTTCGTAAGCAGAGGCATTTGTGGTATTAAAGGCTCTGCGCAGGCCCATGCGCGTGTTCATTTTTCCACCAGAAATACTTTTCACTTCTTGACCATCGATGCTCAAGTTAATACTAATCCGCGGCATGGCTCCCAAGTAGCTTTTTTGCACTAGACCATCTAACTCTACCATCTGGATTAAGGAGCTGCCCGGCAAAGAAAGGGTACTATTATCGCTATAGGTATCGAAACCAACGATATCGAGGTCAAGTTCAGTTCCAGAGACTTGATTCCCTTGTCGATCGTAAAAGCTTACGCCCGAATCGAGGGCAAGGGTAAACCTATTGGCATTTTCAACACTATTGGTTTCAAAATCTAAAGCTAGAGCTTGCTTAAGTGTACCGTCCGCATTCAAAGTCAAGGTTCTTTCTTCAAATTTCAGGCCTTCCACAATAGCATCATCAGGGATTAGATATATTGTTTCTTCGGAGTAATACTCCCCTTCTAAGACTTCCACCAGCTGTCTCTTTTCTCTAAAGCCAGGAAGGTTAATAACTAGCTCAAACTGTACCGGCTTTTCTTGGCTAGGACTAATACTTAAACGATCAATCATTAAAGCCGCTTCTCCATTGCTAAAGCTATACCCTTTGGTTCCTTGCACGGTATAAATGTAGGCCGCATCCACTCCTTCTATGTCGTAGCTACCATTAAAATCTAAAGCTTGATTAGGTTCCAAGAGGCTTCTTACTTGAATGCTTAAGGTATAGTCGTAGAAATCAGGACTAATATGCAGGACCACGTCTTTTGTGGGATCTTGACAAGCATTAAAAAATGCTAACATTAATAGGATTCGACCGAGTAGTTTGTAAGTCATACAATAATTAATTAAAAGCCTGCCGCAGCGCAGTCTTCAGCAGGAATTTCAACATCAATAGTATCTCCGTATACTGCGCGTATAGCGAAACGCTCTGCTAAGTCCTTACCAGAGTAACTAATTTTAACATCGTAGAGCTTTCCATCCTCAATAGCTGGCGTTTCAAAGCGCAGGTTATTTTTATTGTCCTCGGTTACAATGTGCACCGGACTGAGAGGGTAGTTTTCGGTACCTGTTTCTTTTGCGTAAACCTTGGTACCCGCTGGTGGGTAAACTAAAACGCGGGGCTGATTTTCACAATTAGCGGTGTAATAGCCGACAAAGCTATTGGGGTTTTGCTGCAGAATCGCCGTAATGGTATCGGAAGCGGTGTTCCAGATCATTTCAATAGATCTCCCCGAAGCCTTGTCATTTAAACTACTAAAGGTACCTGCTGATGTTTCGCACTCTAAATAAAAGCGCTCTGGTGCCGCTTGGGCAAAAAGTATTAGCGCTGGATCCATCCTCAAGTCGAATTTTAAATTAGCGGTGCTATGGAGTAATTTGACTTTATTTTTATGGCTCGCCCGGTACTCGGTTTTGGTAACTAAATTCCCACTAGCAATGACGTTTACGTGGACTGGTAATTGGTTGGAGGAAAAAGTGCTAGGGATTTTCTGCGAGAAATTATCTAATTCGGTTTCAACAAAAAAGTTTCTTTCCGAGTCGCCCTTAACAACCGTTTGATCGATGATCTTCCAATATTGGTCCCGTTCATCGAAGGAGGCCAATTGCAAGGAGTCTCCCACCTTATAAGCAATGGCGGTAGCGGTATTAAAAGCCGGGCGAAGATCAATGCGAGTTTTCATTTTTCCGCCAGCGATACTTTTCACCTCTTGATCATCTACACTTAAATTAATGCTTAAGCGTGGCATAGCCCCCAAATAACTTTTTTGAACCACCCCATCTAATTCTACCATCTGAATTAATGAACTGCCGGGCAAGGAAAGTGTGCTATTATCGCTGTAGGTGTCAAAACCTACAATATCAACATCAAGCTCGGTCCCCAGCAATTGGTTTCCTTGCCTATCATAAAAGCTAACTCCAGAGTCCAGCTCTAAAATAAACCTATTGGTATTTTCAAGACTATTGGTTTCGAAGTCTAAAGCTAGGGATTGCTCTAAAGTCCCGTCACTATTAAGCGATAAGATTTTCTCCTGAAAACCAAAGCCCTCAATATTCGGATCCTTAGGCACCAAGTAAATTGTTTCTTCAGAATAATACTCACCTTCTAAAACTTCAATTAAATGACGCTTTTCTCTAAAACCTGGTATATTCAGTTTAAGAGAAAAGACAATAGGCTCTCCTTTCTTTGGTTCGGCTGTAAGGCGATTAACAATTAGGGCCGTTTCGCCCCGAAAAAAACTAAAATCACGTGTCCCATCCACCGAATATATATCTTCTTGGTTGGGGCCCTCCAGTAAAAAGCCACCACTGTAAGCCAAGTTTTCTTGAGCATTGCTCAAATCTTTTAGCTGAACACTAAGTACATAATCATAAAAGTCGGGACTAATATGCAATACTACATTATCAGTAGGGTTCTTGCATCCTGCAAAAAACAGAAGGCAAGTTACTAGTAGCATTAGAGGTTTTATTTTCATGATTGTATCATTTAAAATCCCGCTGCAGCGCAGTCTTCAGAAGGAATTTCGACATCAATAGTATCTCCGTACACCGCCCGAATTGCAAAGCGCTCCGCTAGGTCATTACCTGAATAGCTAATCTTAACATCGTATAGCTTTCCATCCTCTATTACAGGAGTTTCAAATCTTAGGTTATTTTTATTTTCTTCGGTGACAATATGGACTGGGGCAAGCGGATAATCTACTGTCCCCGATTCTTTTACAAAGACTTTGGTCCCTGCCGGAGGGTAAACCAAAACTCTTGGCTGATCCTCGCAAAAGGCCGTGTAGTAAGCAACAAAACTATTTGGATTTCGTTGCAATACCGCGGTAATGGTATCAGAGCCATCGCTCCAATAAGTCTGAATAGACTTGCCAGTGGAAGGGTCATTAAGACTACTAAAAGTCCCCGAACCCGTTGAGCATTCTAGGATAAATCGCTCGGGCTCGGCACGCGCATACAGCACCAAAGCAGGATCCATCCTTAAGTCAAACTTTAAGTTGGAGGTACTGTGTAAAAGCTTTGTTTGAATACCATCGAAGCTATTTGCTCGATAATCCGTCTTGGTAATGATATGGCCCGAGGCAACCATATTAATGTGCACAGGTACTTGCTGTTTCGAGAAGCGGCTTGGTATTTTTTGTGAGAAATTATCTAGCTCCGTTTCGAAATAAGTATTTTGATTAGAATCACTTTTTACGATGGTTTTTCCAATTATCTTCCAATATTGATCCTGCTCATCAAAAGAAGCGATATCTAAAGAGTCGCCTTCTACATAAGCCGCTCGCGTGCTAGTATTAAAAGCTCTTTGTAAGCTTATGCGAGTTTTCATTTTACCGCCCGCAATACTTTTCACTTCTTGCCCAGCGACACTGAGGTTAATGTGTACTCGCGGCATGGCGCCGATATAGCTTTTTTGCACTACGCCGTCTAGCTCCACCATTTGAATTAAAGAGCTACCTGGTAAAGATAAGGTGCTATTATCGCTGTAGGCATCATATCCTACAATATCCAAATCTACCTTTGCGCCGATTAACTGATTCCCTTGGCGGTCGTAAAAACTCACTCCCGAGTCTAATTCTAAGGTAAATCTATTCGGTTCTACCGTAGTGTTTGATTCAAAATCTATGATAAGTGGCTCTTCTAAAGTACCATTTGCCTCTAAATTCGAGCTAGTTTCCTGAAAACCAAAACCCTCAATATTAGTATCTTCTGGGAGTAAGTAGATTGTTTCTTCAGAATAGAACTCCCCCCACAAAACTTCGATACGGTGCGTCTTTTTGCGATAACCTGGCACATCAATTAGCACTTCAAACTGCACAGGATCGCCTTTCTCGGGGCTCAAATTAAGACGATCAATCATTAAGGCTGACTGCCCATTGTTAAAACGAAAAGTCTTCGCTCCTTCAATGCTGTAAATATGAGAAGCATTCTCTCCCGCAATAGTGTAAACACCGTCATAATCGATAGACTGCGCTGGGTCCACCAAACTGTTGATTTGAATGCTAAGAGCGTAGTCGTAAAAATCAGGGCTAAGATGTAAAATGACATCTTTGGTTGGGTCTTTACAAGAAAAAAGCAAAATGACGCTCACAGAAAAAAGCAGAAGGATTCTCATTAAAGGCGGAAGTTTAGAGCGAGATTAATGAAAGGCCACCAGCGGTAAGCATTTAAATTATTATTAATCTTCTCTTCTTCCCTTACTGTGTTCGCCAACATTCGAGTCGCTTCTAACTGTACGCTTGGGGCTCCCCAATAATATGTACCTATTTCTAAGCGGAGGCCAGCCGCACGCTTCGGTCTGCTTCGCCCAAAAGCAATTCCAAACTGCGGCATTAATGAATTTGTTATTAGCTGCCCGTCAACATAACCTATTTCCTCTCCTTCAAAAGTAAGTTCACCATATTCCACAGGTTCTGGGTAAAGTCCACGTCCTTGCATGCGTTGATTACTTGCGTAAGATAGACCTAGAAAGAAATGAAAGGAAGAAGTTGCAGGAGCAGGAAAATAATCTAAAATCAAGCCCGTATTCAGTAAGTCAACGTTCCCAATAGTACGAAGGGTTTGCCCCGAAAAGGTCAAATCTACCGTAAGGTCTTCGACTTTTAAGCCATGCACCTCAGCGCGCAAATATAAATTTGGGTGAAAGGCATAAGACAGCTGAGCGGTAAAACCCTTTAAACCTGCGCCAAAACCAAGGCCAAAACCTTTCTCGAAGTCTGCCTTTTTGGTGCCTTCACTAGCTGAAGCCTCTTGGGCATTGGCACTAATACCCCAAAACGAAAGGAGGCTAAGTAAGAATATTTTTTTAAACATAGAAGGTATATTATTTTGGGTGGTATGAGGTATAAAAATCTTTAGGTCAAATTTCTCGCTCTGAGGCTTATTCCTTAAAAACCATGCTAAGGGCTATTAGCGATACTGCTCAGTTGCTTATTAATCCAAAAATAACTTTGGATAATTCTAAAATGGGTGGTGAAATTAAAAGCAATACTCAGCTGATTGCGGCGGGAGAAAGAAAAATACCAAAGATTTAGCGTCCCTCTAAAAGCTGGGTAGTCAAAGGGCAGAAGTTTAGGCAGTGCTTTTACTAGCTTGCTATAAAAACCATCAGTAGATATTGAAAAAACCGTGATTAAGGTGGCAAATCCAGTAATAAAGTAGAATCGGATTCGGGTCAGCATTCCAATAGATATTCATC
>CBFHVV010000106.1:0-8195 GCA_965658965.1 Croceimicrobium sp. | reverse complement strand
GTTGCCAATGTTTCTAAAGCTTCTTGCTTCTCCGGACTTAGGTTTTTCGGCTCACGGTCTATAACACATAAGGTGCCTAATGGCAAATTTTCATTAGTAACGAGAGGAACTCCTGCGTAAAAAACAATATTTGGATCATCAAGAACGTATGGATTGTCATGAAATCTTTCATCCTTACGGGAGTCGGGGATGATCATTGTTTCATTAGGAGCGTTTATGGCATGTGCGCAGAAGGCAAAGTCCCTTGGTGTTTCTGGCACATCCATACCGACACTAGATTTAAACCATTGTCGATCTTTATCTATTAGTGAAATTAGAGAGATGGGAGTTCCACAAATATTGGAAGCCAATTTTGTTATCTGATCATATTCCTCTTCGTAAAAGGTATCCAGAAGAGAGTAATCATAAAGGCTCTTTAGCCTTTGTTCCTCGTTTTCTGGAATTGTGGGGGTCTTCATTGCTATAGTTTACACTGCAATTTGATGAAAATATTCTAGCCCTAAGCATAAAACGGAAATTTTTAAAATAGGGAAAAAAAACCTCGTCCGAAGACGAGGGTTTTCTCTGTATAGAGGGGTATAGATAGGGACAATTCAATCAACAATAAGAAGAAGAAGCCTCCTTGATTATTGATACTCAAAGGTCTCAATTTTCAGTGCCTAAATAGCGCTATTTCGATTATCGCACGGTATATTACGATGAGTGGTAATCGCGATAATCAACCTCTTAATAAAGCTCTTATCAGCCATAGTTTAAGTCTAATTTCACAACTTTATTCCAAAAAAAAAGCCGCCCTTGTTAAAAGGCGGCCTTTTTCTCATCAACCAAAAACTAATCAAAAACAACTAGTAAATTTTTTCAAGGTCACGGTTACCTGCTTCGTCAGTAAACCAGTTGGTGTTTAAGCTTCCACCTGAGGTTGCCCACACTGAGAAGTTAGAATATGCTTCATTAATAGGGCTATACTCTACTGGGTATGCAAAGCTCTCGGCAATATTAATAGCCCAAGGAAGTCCATTGCTAGTTTTATAGTAATATTCGTTTCCTGCATCAGTAGCATCTGAACTAGTGCCAAACAAACTCATGTCTGCTAAATCCGTTGGAGCCTTGTCTGCAAGATGAATTTCACGACCACGAGTAGCATTTGCGAAGATAAATGCATTGTAAGGGGGAAGTCCAATTAATGATAGATCTTGACTAGTAGTAAAACTTAGCTTATTAGTTATTGTAACGGGGGCCACCGTTTGTTGTCCTCTTACAGTATTGATAAATGCAGTTCCTGGATTAGGCATTACATTTTTCACATTATCAAAAACAATTACCGTAGCATCGCTTTGTCCTTGCTCTGTTCCATTCGCGGCATTAGAAATTAGGCCCTCTCTCAAATCCTGACCAGTAATACTGGCAATTGCATTAGGCGCTAAATTATCGAAGCTAAATCCAAAACCATTTTTAAAACCAGCGCCAATTGCACGAACAGTCCAATCCGCTTCAATTTCTACTACTTCATTGTCACCGTTTAAGATGTGATCAATATTATAATCTATCACCATATCATTAAAGTCGTAGTCGCCTTGTGAAGGCCATAAATCTTCGTAAGCCAAAGTTCCAGTATAAGTATTACGTACTGCACGTATAGGATCACAAACAAAATCATCACTTTCATCTGAAACACCATCATTGTCGCAATCACTTTGAGGAGTTACACGTGGAATTCCACCAATATTTACATTTTCCCAAGGATTAGCAGTTACGTAAAATACGAGATCATTAAAATCATTATCACTTTGCACTGAACGAGTCAAATCTTCAAATCCATTTAATAAAAGCTGGCGACCGATATCGGCAAGCTGCACGGTATGCTGACGTAAAGTAGGGTCAGTTTCGGCGGTATTAAAATCAATTCTTGAATAGAACTTTCTTCTATCTACGTCTACACCGGTACTCGTCCATCCGTTTTGGATTAAAACCCAACTAATAGTTTTTCCGCCTTCAAAAGTTCCTAATTTCACTTTATCCCCAGAAACTAAACCACCACTAGAAGATTGTAATGAACTATTTGGCAAAATGATAAATACTGAATCAATGTCATTAGCGGTGGCTGGTGGATTATTGCTATCGAAAACATAGTAGCCTAAAGTATTTCTGTTACCTGCACCTTCAGCAACCATGGTTATCCATACATCACTGCGGTCATCTATAATTACATCCAACTCGTTGCCAACAGTTAAATAATCAGGATTATTATCCGGTACTGGCTGACGTTCAGGAAGCGAGGCATTAACATCGTCTAAAAAATCCTGACTGATCGCATCACGCGTAGGCTCCAAATAAGTAGGTACACCTTCATTCTGACCAGTGGTGAAACCACCCATGTAATAGTAGTTCTCTTTAATAAGAGTGCGGGTAGCAGTTGAAGCCATTTTATTAGTTTGTAAAGCTCTCTTGTTAGCTTTCCCACCAAAATTTACTTGAATGTTTTCTGAAACTGCCACGCTTTGCTGAGTAGCAATTCCCGCAGTATGAACCTCAACAAATATTTTATCTACAAAAGCTGGTACTCTTATTGGCATATTTAAGTCACCACCACTTTTAGTGAAGCCAGAACTTAATAACTTACCACCTTCGCTTGGATCAGCAGTGTAGAAGCTTACCTTAGTTCCTACTAAAGCATTATCATTAATGCCTTTAACGTTTACTGATGCTTGTATTTCTCTCGCTGTCTCAAAGGAAAAATCAGAAGGGATCTGTAATTCTTTTATATTATCACTTAAAACGGGTGTTCTCTGGCTTGGGGTTTCAGTTTCTCTGGAACAGGAAAAAACCGAGAGGGCGATAATGGGGACTAAAAGTGCTTTCGTTTTCATAATGATTGATTTGATGAAACAAACTTGCGGCTATTCCTAAGATTGCTTTATTTAAAATCGATGATTTAGCTAATTTCCTCGTTGATTGGTAAAAGCTGGTTTAACCTAAACCCGCCACGTATTCAATCCACTACCTCTCCTAAGCATCTGCTTTAGAAACGGTTAATTGCTCTCATCAGCCAATAGGTTCGAGTCCTTACAGGGATATGTAATGTGTCCTATAATCCTTCGGGTATTGCAAGCTATGAGTAGTTTCTAGAAAAAAAGTAGGTGGAGCTTTTCGGTTTAAAAACCAATGCCCGAGACAAAGAAGTATTACCGCAGTCCTTTCTCGCTGCTGCTTCAATTTCCACTATGGCCTTGGAATTTATAAAAAAAGATACTGTAGAGGTATCTTTTCTTAGCTCTCCAATTTGAAGTTCCATGAAAAAAAATACCGAAAATGATTTTCTGGAAGAGATTACTGCGCTTCTGCAATAACTCCCTTTAAATCAAGCTCTTCAATTTCTGTAAGGGCAAACTCTTGAAAGGGAAGCACTAAAAAGCGCTTATCATACATTTTGTTATTAATAAAGAAACTAAGCCAAAAACGATTGTAAAAAGAAAACACAGATGGGTCTACCGCTTCAATTTTCGCCGCCTTTCCTGGTGGTATCAGATCGTGAAAATGCCTTAACTTTGAAGTCTTCCGGCCACTACCATCTTCATTCTCAAATGCTTCCGACATGATGATAACTTTTTGCAGAGCAAACTCTTTATTATTAATAATATAAGCGTAAAAATTGGTTTCGCCTTCTTCATTTGGAGTTTTAGCAATAGCTAGCTTTACCCCTTCTACTGGCTCTATCTGTAAGTCTTTAAGCATCAAAATATATTTAAAGCAAAATTATAGAAAGCTAGATTAAACAAAGTACTGCTTCCAAGGTTTTGTTTTTTATGAAAGATCTTACAGAAAGAGAAATCGATCGAATAGTTGAAATGGCTTGGGAAGATCGCACTAGTTTTGACGCAATAGAAGCTCAATTCGGGGTTCCCGAGGCGGAGGTTATTAAAATAATGCGTCGTGAAATGAAAGAAAGTAGTTTCAGGATGTGGCGCAAAAGAGTGCAGGGTCGGAACACCAAGCACCGCTCTAAGTCTCCCACTGATATGAAGCGCTTTAAAAGTTATAATCAAAAAGGAATCGGTTAAAGTCTAAAGGTCTGATTACCAATTAAGCTTTTCTACATTAAATTATCCGCGTTTTTTCGGAATCCAATTAGCCTTAAATTCATACCTTCGATTATTGCATTATAGCTATGACCGACGTTCAATTGGAAGAAGAAGAAAAGGAAATAAACAAGCGCTTTAAAGCTTTGCTGAAAAGCATGAAAGATCGCATGGATGATGAGGATAAAGAACTCATCACACGTGCCTTCAACTTGGCCAAAGACGCCCACGCGGAAGTAAGGAGGAAATCAGGCGAACCCTATATATTTCATCCTATTGCAGTCGCACAAATTGTAGCAGATGAAATTCGACTAGGTCCAAAATCTGTCGCCAGTGCTTTAATCCATGATGTTGTAGAAGATAGCGACTACACTTTAGAAGATATTGAACGAATTTTTGATGAGGAGATCGCCAAAATTATAGACGGCCTCACCAAGATCAGTAGTATTTTCAACCAGGATATTTCCTTACAAGCCGAAAACTTTCGGAAAATGCTGCTTACCTTATCCGATGATATTCGGGTAATACTTATCAAGCTTGCCGACCGCTTGCATAATATGCGTACCATGGATTCCATGCCGGAGCATAAGCAACTAAAAATAGCCTCGGAAACACTTTATCTTTATGCTCCCCTGGCCCACCGTATTGGCCTCTATAATATTAAAACTGAACTCGAAGACCTAAGTCTCAAATACACCGAGCCTGAAGTTTATCGCGATATTGTCCTTAAGCTTAAGAATAGCCAAACCGAAGCGCTACGATATTTGAAAAACTTTAGTAATGCCATTAAAAAACACCTTGAAAATGATGGTTTAAAATTTAGCATTAAAGAGCGCACAAAAAGCATTTATAGCATTCGTAAAAAAATGCTCACTCAAGGGGTTAGTTTTGATGAGGTATATGACAAGTTTGCGATTCGGATTATTGTTGAATCTGAAAAAGTATACGAAAAAGCAGATTGCTGGCGGGCCTATTCAGTGGTAACCGAACACTATCGTCCGAATACGAAACGCATGCGCGATTGGATTTCCGCTCCTAAAGCCAATGGCTATGAGAGTTTACATACTACTGTTATGGGACCAGAAGGGCATTGGATTGAGGTGCAAATTCGCAGTAGCCGTATGGATGAAGTGGCCGAAAGGGGTTATGCGGCACATTGGAAATACAAAAGCGACTCTAGCGGACAGAATAAGTTAGATGAATGGGTGAATCGCATACGCGAAGTTTTAGAGAATAATGATGGAGATGCACTTTCCTTTGTAGATGAGTTTAAAATGGATCTCATGGCAGATGAGATTTACATTTTTACCCCGAAAGGAGATTTGCGCATCTTACCAACTAATGCCAGTCCTTTAGATTTTGCCTTTGGCATACACACAGACGTTGGCCTGCGAACCCTTGGAGCAAAGGTAAATGGGCGTTTGGTGCCTTTAAACTATCGATTGAAAAGTGGTGATCAGGTTGAAATCATCACCTCACAGAAACAATCTCCCAAAGAAGATTGGCTAAACTATGTGGTAACTAGTAAGGCCCGCAATAATATTAAATCTTCTCTTAAAAGTGAACGCAGAGAAATTGCCGACGAAGGCAAGGAAACTCTTGAGCGGAAACTGCGCTATATAAAATTAAAACCCAGTAAGAACCTTCTACAAGAGATGGTAAAATACTTTGGTGTAAAAAATAGCTCTGAGCTTTATTATAAAATCGGTATGAAAATTATCGATAATAGTCAGCTGAAAGAGTTTATGCGTGACCAAAATCAAGGGTTTTACTCTTATCTGCGAAAACGCATTATTGGTAGATCAAAGAAAGATTTAGATAAAGCTAAGCAGGAAGAAGGAAAACAGAAGAAGGAAAATGCCGATGCTTCTCAAATTGTAGTATTTGGGCCCGATGAACAAAAGCTAGACTATAAACCAGCCAAATGTTGCAACCCGATACCAGGAGACCCGGTATTTGGTTTTATAACAGCAACTGAGGGAATTAAACTGCATCATAAAAATTGCCCTAACTCCATTTATTTGCAATCAAACTTTGCTCCTCGCCTAATGAGAGCCAAATGGGTTAGCAGTAAAAAACGAGACTATGCTTCGGTTTTAGTTATCCGTGGAATCGATACAGTAGGTTTGGTAAATAAGGTTACCCAGATCATTTCCAACGACTTACACGTGGACATTCGCAGTATTAATATTGCCGGAGACGATGGAGTTTTTGAGGGATTGATAACCGTGGTAGTGCAAGATAAGATGCATCTAGACAAGGTAATTTTGCAAATGCGAAAGATTGAGGGAGTTAGCTCCGTGGAAAGGAGATTTGCTGATAGAGATTAATTACCTTTGCCGTTTTCTTTGCCAATTATGAATCAGCAAGAATTTTCAACTGTAAAACAAGTGTTTACAGAATACCTAGAGCGGAATAAGCAGCGTAAGACACCGGAGCGCTACGCTATTCTGCAGGAAATCTATGAAAATGAAGAGCATTTCGACATTGAATCGCTTTACATTTTAATGAAAAATAAAAATTACCGGGTAAGCCGCGCTACTTTATATAATACCATAGAGCTACTCTTGGACTCTAAATTAGTGCGTAAGCATCAATTTGGTCAAAATCAGGCTTACTACGAAAAATCATTTTATAATAAGCAGCACGATCATATTATACTTACCGATACAGGCGAGGTACTTGAGTTCTGTGATCCGCGCTTACAGCAAATTAAAGATACTGTTGCCGAAATATTCGGCATAAATATTAACTCCCACTCTCTTTATTTATACGGAACCCGAGAGAGTGATTCAGATCAAACGGAGAATTAAAATACTGCCAAACACCAAGATTACATGAATGTAGATGTGCTTTTAGGCCTCCAATGGGGCGATGAAGGAAAAGGAAAAATTGTTGACGTTTTAACTCGTAAATATGATATTATTGCCCGCTTTCAAGGTGGCCCTAATGCAGGACACACCCTCGAATTTGATGGCATCAAACACGTTTTACACACCATCCCAAGTGGTATTTTCCACGAGGGTACAAAAAACGTTATTGGCAATGGCGTTGTAATAGACCCGGTTATCTTTTCTAGGGAAATTGAAAAACTACAAGCCTTTAATTTGAACCTGCAAGACTCCCTGCTTATCTCCCGTAAGGCGCACCTCATTTTACCTAGCCATAGACTTTTAGACGCCGCATCTGAAGCCGCAAAAGGGAAAGATAAAATTGGCTCAACGCTTAAGGGAATTGGCCCTACCTATATGGACAAAACAGGTCGAAACGGCCTAAGAGTGGGTGATGTAGAGCTAGAGGACTTCAGAGAGCGTTATAACAGCCTAAAGGCCAAACACGAGCAGCTCTTATCGCATTACGATTACGAGTACCAAAAAGACCTTGAGCAGATGGAGGCCGATTGGTTTAAGGCCATAGAGCAATTGAAAAACATGAGTTTAATAGACTCTGAGCATTATTTAAACTCTGCCTTAAAAGATGGAAAAAAGATTCTAGCGGAAGGAGCACAAGGTTCTTTATTAGATATTGATTTTGGCAGTTATCCCTTCGTAACTTCTAGCACAACTACTTGCGCAGGTAGCTGCACCGGTTTAGGCATCGCCCCTAATCGCATTAATAAAGTCTTTGGCATTTTTAAAGCCTATTGCACTCGTGTAGGTTCTGGCCCCTTCCCTACTGAATTATTTGATAGTGTAGGAGATGAATTGCGAGCAAATGGAAGCGAATTTGGCGCTACCACTGGCAGACCTCGTCGTTGCGGTTGGCTAGATATTCCTGCTTTAAAATACGCAGTAGAAATTAATGGCGTTACCAATTTAATTATGATGAAGTCTGACGTATTAAGCGGCTTTGACACTATTAAAATATGTACTCATTACAATTACCAAGGTGAGCTTATCGATCATCTTCCTTATAGCTCAGACGACGGCCTTATTGAGCCAGTTTACACCGAAATCCCAGGTTGGAAAGAAGACCTTACAGGCTTGGACAGCTACGAACAAATGCCCGAGAACTTTAAGAACTACATTAAATTTGTGGAAGAACAGATTGGTGTACCCATTAGCATTCTCTCCGTTGGACCCAACCGTACTCAAACCATTATCCTTGAAGAAGTGGTGG
>CBFHVV010000105.1:0-8289 GCA_965658965.1 Croceimicrobium sp. | reverse complement strand
ACTTTCAGTCTTTTCTTTTCTTCCTTTAGGTACCATTGTATACCCTCAAAATCTTTGGAGTGATAATCACCATTAAAGTGTAAAAATATTCCTCTACGCTCTAAATTTTCTATAATCGAAAAAGCCATGGTAGCGTCTTTTATCGCCTGGGCTTTAGGGAGGTTTTCACCGCCGTGACCGCCCATCATTTCTAGCATGGCCTTATAGCCTGGAAGTTCGGCATTGTAGGGAACCGGAAGGGTGGCAAGCCAGTTCTTTTCTTCATCGCTCAGGCTATCTAAGCTTTCAAAACCGCCACGGTAAACCAAACGCGCATAACGACGAGGTACATTGGTGGCAATAAACGGTAGTTTATTTTCTTTGGCAAAATCTACTAAGCCTTTATAATCGGTCTCGTAATTAGGCCACAGTCGCGCCAAACTATCTAAAGCTTCACTATCAATACTATCGCTTAAATAGAGGTTTAAAGGCATCTGATTATCGCGTTCGAACATCTCAGCGCCCAGGCTTAGTTTTTCATTCTGTTTATATAGCGCGGCACTCAATTCGAGTTGCAGCCAATGACAAATGGGATTATTATGTAATTCGCCAAAAAGCACTACATCTACTTTGCTCAAGTCTTCTGTCATCTGACTAAAGGAAACTGCTTCACCCTCGGAATTATAGATCTGATAGGCTCTAAGTTCTTGTGCATTTAGAGCACCAAGGCTTAATAGTAGAAAAAATATTATTCTCATTGAATTTGTAATTTTTGGTAGGATTTACCACTAGGACTACTTAAAATAACTTGGTAAATTCCAGGTCCTAAGTTATTTAGTTTTAATTTTTTTTCGCTTGCGCGTGATTGGAATTTTGCAAGTTCTTGGCCATTAATATCAATAATTTTCATTTGCCAAGGGCTGTTTGCTACCCGAATCATTATTTCATTTTCGGCAGGATTAGGGAAGATTGAGAAAACGGATTCATTAAGCTCTTCTGCTCCGAGAAAACAAGCACTGCTGCTCATATCTAGCGCCAGACTGTCGATAATAGCAAACAGTAAATCGCCAGGGCAAAGGGTGCCTTTAGGACAGCCTACAGTAGCATTATTGGCATCACGGTGGCCCGAGAGGTGCTTTAATACTAGGTTAGAGGGAGCGTGTGTGCTACTATCGGCAATAGCAATATTGTATTGGCAGGCTTCCCACAAGGCAAGCTCTTTTAAACTTGAGAGTGCACTAGGGTTTACAGAGTTGCTCATATAATTGCCAATTATGCAAATTCCGATGGTGCCGCTATTTAAGCAGCTAAAGTGTGCTCCTAAGTTTCCCGAGCCACGGCCTTCGTAAACAATACCATTGGGGTCAATTAGCCAATTATAGCCAATATCGCTCCAGCCATTGGTGTTTACATGCAAGTCCCAATAGTAATTTACTACCCACTGATAATCGTTGTAATTGGTAAAACCAGCTGAGTGATGCACAATTAAATGTGTGGGTTGGGTTGTGCTGTAAGTTGGTGGCGTACAAACTCCAGCAGGGCACCAACAGGAACGATCACATTGCGGCGGGGCAGGGCAAGCGCAAGTACTAGTAGTACTGCTATTTACACCTATACCAAGGTTTTTTTTTTCAGCGGGAGCCGCAAAAAATCGCATTTTGATTTTTGCCAAAGGCCTGCGGTTAATACGAATTTGCCAAGCCTCTATTTCCATTTCAATTGGATCTAGTACAAAAGTTTGGCGTGCGCTTTCCTCACTATTATGTCCTGCACTTAAAGCTTGCCATTCTTGCCAATGGCCTTCTTTTAAAAAGCGAATTTCAAGGGTCATTTCTTGTAAATCGAGGCTATAGCCCGAAACTCCTAGAAATCCATATTTAGTTTCAGCAGGCCATTGCATTTCGGCACTTCGTAAACCTTCTTGACATAAGCTAAAGTCGCTAGCTTCGAAATCGTATTCAATAACTTTCTTTTGGGCCACTAGGCTAAATTGCAGAAGACATAAGAGAGAAAAGAGCAATCGTAAAATCATAATTTCAAAGATAGTAAAGCAATTGATTGCTTCTCTTAAGTAAGGACCCTTTTAGGTGATGACCATCGACTGGATATTTATTTGGATGATTTGTAAAAGAAAACCGCCGCCCTACGAAAGGACGACGGTAATAATCAACCAACAGTTATGAGAAATTAGATGAACATTAAATGCGTGTTATCACCTTGGGCTTTATTGTAAAAGTCCCCCACTGTAATTACATCCGAAATTTCGTCTACCAAGTCTTCTCTTTTTAAATGGAACATGTCCATAGCAAGTTTACAGGCCCACAATTTGGCTCCACTAGCTTCTAATATTTCAAGGAATTCACCCACCGGTGGGATATCTAGTTTTTCCATTTCTTTCTTCATCATATTGGTGGCGAAAGATTCCATACCGGGCAAGCCTCCCAAAAGGGTAGGAATATGCATTGCAGGATTACCTACTGTAGCAACGTGGAGATGTTCTATTTTTTTCTTTTGGACAGCTTCTAATCCGAAAAAAGTGAAGAATATTTCGGCTTCAATACCTTCCATTCTAGCGCCATTGGCCAGAATAAAGCAGGCGTATACATTATCGATGGTAGCCTTTGATAAGATTAGCATCATTTTTTTAACCTTGGCAGGCTCTTCTTGTCCTGCTTTGGTTTTTAGTTCTTGCGTTTCCATAATAATTCTTTCTTAAAAATTAAATGCAGCTAGCTGGTTTGGGTATTCCCGCAATGCGACTGGCTTTTTTTAGAGGTCCGCCAGGAAATAGGGCATAAAAGCCTTTTATGTCTACAATTCCGCTTTTACCAACTTTACGTATGGTGAGTGGGATTTCTTGTTTGTGCTGGTTTTGGAGATACTCTATAACGGGCCAGTGCTCGTCGCTTAAGCTGATGCCTTCTTCTGCGGCTAAGGCGGTAGCCACTTCACGGCTCCAATCATTCAAATCTGTGAGATATCCTTGATCATTCAGTTTTACTTCTTTTCCTGCAATGTTAGTTTCCATGATTTTGATATTTTTAGTTATTTGCTGTTTCTAAATTTTTACCGGCTTCACTCATTTTTGAGGGAACAAAAGGAATGTGACGTCCCGTAATTAACATATTCCAATACACCCATTTAAAAGCTAATTTCCCCATGTGATTCATACGGCTCTCTTTTAAAAGTGTTAGCGGGCCAATACCTGGGAAGGGAAAGGTTCCAGAAACAGGTTGCTGTGTATAGTTAAAGTCTATTAACAGGGCTTTCCCATGTCCTGTTTCAACAAAGCAGTTAGCATGCCCGTCAAATTCATCTTTTAACTTTTCGCCTTTAATATAGCGCGCGATGTTCTCTAAAAGGATTTCGCCTTCAAAATGCGCAACAGAGCCCGCCTTAGAAGCTGGGATGTTGGTGGCATCACCAATACAGAAGATATTATCTTTTACTTTGCTTTGAAGTGTTCCTTTATGCGTAGGAACAAAGTTTAACTCGTCACCAAAGCCAGATCTTTCAATATAGTCGGCTCCCTTATTGGTAGGGACCGTCACTAATAAATCGTATTCTACCTCTTTGCCTTCGTAGTCGATGAGCTTTTTAGCATCACCATCAATTTCCATTACATTAAAGTTAGGAACAACCTTTATTCCCTTATCCTTTAAGAGGTGGCCAAGTTGATCACTAGCTACAGGTTTAGTAAAAGCGCCATCCATAGGAGTTACGAAGCTTATTTTCACCTTGTCATTCATTCCTTTTTCGTGAAAGTAAGATTCGGCAAGAAAAGCAAACTCTAAAGGCGCTACCGGACATTTAATAGGCATCTCCGTAATGTGGACTACCAAATGACCACCTTCCCAATTCTCTAAGGCACGGTGTAAGGTTACTGCACCATCTAAAGTATAAAAGTCAAAAATAGATTTATGCCAATGTGGTCCATCCATCCCAGGCGTTTCATCGGGAGCAATGTCTGTTCCAGTAGCAATTACCAATAAATCATAAGCTACGGCCTGTCCACCCTCTAAGTTAACGATGTCCTTTTCCTTGTCTACATTAATAATGGGCTTTTGGATGTAATGGGCTCGTTCAGGAAGAAACTTAGCAATGGGTTTAACTATTTCTTCTTCAGTATAAGTACCAAAGGGAATAAATAAATATCCAGGTTGGTAATGATGTATTTTTCTTTGGTCGATGATGGTGAGATCCCAATCATTAGGGAGGCTTTTAGCCAGATGATTGCTCATCATCGTTCCAGCAGTTCCGGCCCCTAATATTACTAACTGTTTCATGGTGATTAATTTCTTTAGCTAAGATAAGTGTGGCCTAACTGAAGAAATATGATATTTGTTAGCTTAAGATTGTCTGTGACTTATGTTGCATAAGACAATTGGCTCACCGGGAATGAAATAGTCTAAAACAAAAAAAGCCCCCAGTTTCCTGAGGGCTCCTATAAAATTTCGGACCGTTTATTCTACCCAATCGGCAATAAATAGGTTGGTGTTTCTAGTGCCACCATTATTACGATTAGAAGAAAAGATTAGCTTACTTCCATCCGGGCTAAACATAGGGAAAGCATCAAATTGCTCATCAAAAGTAATTTGCTCTAAACCACTGCCGTCGATATTTATCATAAAAAGGTTAAAGGGGTAACCTCTGCGTGATTTGTGGTTAGAGGAGAAAATAATTTTCTCTCCAGAAGGATGAAAAAATGGTGCCCAATTGGCATTTCCTAAATCCGTTATTTTAGTTAAATCGCTACCATCTGCATTACAAACGTATAATTCCATATTAGATGGTTTTACCAAGCCACGCTCCAATAGGCCTTTGTATTCGGCTACTTCTTCTTCGCTTTCGGGGCGAGATGCTCTAAATACTAGCTTGCTTCCATCGGGTGAAAAGAAAGCTCCGCCATCGTATCCTAAGCCACTGGTAACTTGCTTTTTATCTGAGCCATCTAGGTTCATGGTCCATAACTCTAAGTCGCCAGAACGAGTGGAGGTAAACACAATTTTATCACCTTTAGGTGAAACCGTTGGTTCGGCATCATATCCGGGGCCTTCGGTAAGTGTGTCAATAATATTGCCTTCCAAATCCGCTACGAAAATGTCAAAGTCTTCGTAGATGGGCCAAACATAGCCTTCTTCTTTGCTTGGTTCGGGCGGGCAAGCCTCGCCGCCCAGATGCGTAGAGCTATATATAATGGTAGAATCACCCGGTAGGAAATAACTACATGTGGTACGGCCTAAGCCGGTGCTAATCATTTTCGGTTTATTGTTAATCAAGTCATCCGTGCTAAGATTAAAGTAGAAAATTTGATCACAATCTACGTCCCAGCCCTTGTAATTGCTCTGAAAAACAGCCATACTATTGTCAAAGCTGAAATAGGCTTCGGCATTATCACCACCATTTGTTAATTGGCGAATATTGCTGAGGTGTTTTTCTCCTTCATACGCTAAGCTAGTTTCAGTAGAATCGCTAGCTTCACTTTTAAGAGGAGTTTCTTCGGTATTCGCATCGGCCGTAGAGCCATTGTTACAAGCTACTAACAAGCCTGAAGCCAAAAGGCCTAGAATGAATTTACTTTTCATTTTTCTCATTTTTTTGAGGAACTGGGTCGATACCAGAGCTTCCCCAGGGGTGACATTTAGATAATCTTTTTATTCCTAGCCAGGTGCCTTTTAAGGGCCCCCAGATATTAATGGCTTGCACAGTATACTCGCTGCAGGTAGGGTAATGTCGGCAGCTTCCTGGTGTAAGCGGTGATATTGCATATTGATAGATTCTAACCAAAAGGATAAATGGTAGGCTCAGTATTTTCTTTAAGGTCTGCACCTTAAAGGCTAATGCTATAGGTGCTTCCGTCTTTGCCATCCTTCACTTCAATGCCTGCATCGGCAAGCTTGTCGCGGATGGTGTCGCTTAAGCTAAAATCGCGATCTGCTCGAGCTTGTTTGCGCAAGTCCAGAAGGATATTAACCACATCATCTAGTCTTTTTCCACTGCCTTGTGCACCAATATCCTCCAATCCTAAAATATCAAAGATAAAAGCGTGCATACTTTCCTTTAAGAGCGTAAAATCGCTTTCGTTAAGTGGTGCCTTAGTCTCCCAAGCATTAATCGCTCGGCTGGCTTCAAATAAGTGCGAAATAAGAATAGGGCTATTAAAGTCATCGTTCATTGCGGCGTAACTTGCTTTACGCCAATCTTGCACCTTAAACGCGCCAGTGCTTTCCGCAGATGGCTCTAAACTAGATAGTTTGCGAAAGGAAGCCATTAAACGATGGTAGCCTTTTTCGGCGGCAGTGAGGGCTTCGCTACTAAAGTCTAACTGCGACCCATAATGAGCTTGTAGCATAAAAAACCGCGCGATAGTAGGAGCGAATCCTTTTTCTAATTTATCGGTATCTCCGGTAAATAGTTCGTGGGGCAATAAGGTGTTTCCTGTGCTCTTACTCATTCTTTGGCCATTGAGAGTAAGCATATTACCATGCATCCAATAGCGTGGTCCCTCACTGCCTGTTCCAGCTTTGTTTTGCGCTATTTCACATTCGTGATGGGGGAATTTCAAATCCATCCCGCCTCCGTGAATGTCAAACTCTGCTCCTAAGTATTTGGTGCTCATTACAGAGCACTCTAGGTGCCAGCCTGGAAAACCAACTCCCCAAGGGGAGTTCCAGCGCATTATGTGGCTCGGAGAAGCTTTCTTCCAAATAGCGAAATCTAGGGCACTTTCTTTTTCGGACTGCGCATCTCATTCGCGGGTGCCACTAATTAATTCTTCAATTTTCCGACCAGAAAGTTTTCCGTAGTTATTGGTCTCGTTGTATTTCTTTACATTAAAGTATACCGAGCCGTTTTTCTCATAAGCGAAGCCTTCTTCTATGATTTTTTCAATCATATCGATTTGCTCCACAATATGCCCCGTAGCAGTAGGTTCGATGGTGGGTGGGGTAGCGTTAAATTGCGACATTACTCCGTGAAAGCCCAAGGTATACTTCTGCACAATTTCCATTGGCTCCAAAGCTTCTAAACGGGCACGCTGACTAATTTTATCTTCGCCTTCATCCGCGTCGTTCTCCAAATGGCCAGCGTCGGTAATATTGCGAACGTAGCGCACTTTATAGCCTAAGTGAGTGAGGTAGCGATAGACTAAATCAAAGGAAATAAAAGTCCTACAATTTCCTAAATGAACATCGCTGTAAACGGTAGGCCCACAGACGTATAGCCCTAAATTTGGAGCGTTTAAAGCGCTGAATTTTTCTTTCTTTCTTGAAAGAGAATTACTGATATATAAGTCGTTTTCCTCGTAAAGTGCCATGAGATGATTATTACAATTAGGCTCCGAAATGGGTGTCTAGATTGATGTAGTCGAGAAAGTCTCTCTTTTTTTCTTCGTCTTGAAAAGCGCCGCCAAACTCGGCAGTTACTGTGCTGCTTTCAATGTCGCGGATTCCACGAGAATTAACACATAAGTGTTTGGCGTCCATTACACAGGCAACATCTTCTGTTCCTAATGCATCTTGTAAGGCGGCCACAATTTGCTTGGTTAATCTCTCTTGCACCTGCGGTCTTTTGGCATAGTAATCTACTATTCTATTCATCTTACTTAAGCCAATTACATTCCCCTTAGAAATGTAGGCCACATGGGCACGGCCAACGATGGGTAGAAAGTGATGTTCGCAAGTAGAATAAACAACAATGTTTTTCTCTACTAGCATTTCACCGTATTGGTATTTGTTGCTAAAAGTGCTAGCACTTGGTTTCCTATCAGGGTGTAGGCCACCGAATATTTCGTTGACAAACATTTTTGCCACACGCTTGGGTGTACCAGCCAGACTATCGTCGCTTAAGTCTAAACCGAGGGTATCCATTATCTGACGAAAGTTTTCCTGGATGCTTGCAATTTTTTCTTCATTGGAAAGCGCAAACGCGTCTTTCTTCAGCGGCGTCTCCATATTGCCATTGGCAAAGTGCATATCGCCCCTTTCGTCTGGAGAATCTATGGTATTGTCTTTATTCACGTTCTATTTCTTAGGGATTGAGCCTAATAATTTTAAGGCTGCAAAGGTAACACAAAAAGTAGGGAAGGATGTTCATATCGCTACCTTTCCTAGCTTCTTCCTTTGGTCTGCGCTCTTGCCGATTTACCCATCTGCACAAGCGGGAAAAATACGCTAGTAATTTACCATTGATTGGACCAAAAAAAAAGCTACCTGAGGAAATCAAGTAGCTTTTTAGGATTTATTTGTAGAACAATATTAGTTCATATCACCATCCAAATAGGGTGCTCCGCTATTCAGTAAAATGCCGTAA
>CBFHVV010000104.1:0-8338 GCA_965658965.1 Croceimicrobium sp. | reverse complement strand
GAGCTTTATCAAAAATATGGAACTCATTAAATGGCAAATTATACTCCCATACCAGCTATACGGCGTATCGTTCCACTCCTCAACAAATCTTTAGATGAGATAAGCGAAGAGCGCTGGTCTTTGGTCGCTGCCAAATTAGACGAATTGAAATCTCCTAATCCTCAAATTAGTATAGTGCTAATCTGTAGAAACGAGGAGCGTTACCTTTTTGGGTGTTTGGCAAGCCTAGCTGAAACAAAGAGCGATAAAGAGATTGAATTAATTGTGGTAAACAATGGTTCTACCGATAGAAGTCAAGAAATTTTAGATCGATTAGAGATTAAGTCAGTTTTAGAGGAAAATCCCGGTTGGGCCGAAGCACGTCAAGCAGGGGTGAATATTGCAAAAGGGGATATTATTCTTAGTGCTGACGGTGATAATTTGTACCCTCCCACTTGGGTGGATGCCATGAGTGATCCGCTGCTTAAAGATGAAAAGGCGATTATTACCTGCGGTCAATATTGCTTCTATACCTACGATGATAAGTATCCTCCCTTTATGTCGGTGTACCAAAATTTCCGTTTGGTGAACTCTCTTATGCGGCATGCAAAACGTCCCCACCTTAATTGCTTAGGTGGAAACATGGGCTTACGTAAGTCAATTATCGATAAAGTAGGAGGCTATGAAATGGGCATTGGCAGAGGTGAAGATGGAGGTTTAGCTTTTCGTATGCAAAAACATGGCAAAATCCTATTCATTCGTTCTAAAGCAAGTTATTCCTATTCAAGTCTAAGAAATATAGTTACCGAGGGTACGCTATGGGATGCTTTTGCTTTTCGCCTAAAAACGCATTCTAAGAGGTTGTTTAGCTATTTGAAAACACAAAAAAGTTAATATGGAATTTTGGTTTTGGTTTTGTCTCTTGCTTGTTTTTTATACCTATCTCGGTTATGGTATTGTGCTCTTCCTCTTGGTCAAGATTAAAAAAATGTTTGTAAAGCCGAGAAGCTTCAATGCAGATTTTCAGCCCCCAGTTACCTTGGTAATACCGGCCTTTAATGAGGAAGGCTTTATTCTCGAAAAGGTAAAGAATAGCTTAGAACTGGATTATCCTGAAGATAAGCTGCGCATTTTATTTGTTACCGATGGCTCCAACGATAAAACTTATCAATTGCTTAAAGAGGCGCAGGGCGTTGAGGTAAGTCATGAAGACAGACGCGCAGGTAAAGCCGCCGCCGAAAATCGGGCGATGACCCTCATTGATACGCCTATTGTGGTTTTTTGTGATGCTAATACCTATTTGAATAAAGATTGTATTAAAAACTTAGTTCGCCATTACGACGATCCTAAAGTTGGGGCCGTATCTGGAGAGAAACGAGTAATGTCTAGTGGTTCAGATACAGCCAGTGCCGCTGGCGAAGGCTTGTACTGGAAATACGAAAGTGCTTTAAAGAAATGGGATAGTGAATTATACACAATTGTTGGTGCAGCAGGTGAATTAATTTCTTTCCGCTCCAGCTTAGTAAAGGATCTGGAAGAAGACACCATCTTAGACGATTTTATGCAAACGATGCGTATCTGCCAGCAAGGCTATCGTGTTGTATATGAACCAGAGTCTTATGCCGCAGAAACCGCTAGTGATAATGTAAGCGAAGAGCTAAAACGAAAAGTTCGTATCGCAGCCGGAGGGTGGCAGTCAATGCGTCGTTTATGGACAATTTTAATTCCCTTTCCCCAACCTTTACTGAGCTTCCAGTATATTTCGCACCGAGTGTTACGTTGGTCAATTTCAGCCTTTGTATTGCCCCTAATTTTTATTCTTAACCTCTTTTTATACACAAAGTCTTGGTGGTATGAATACCTACTTTACGCGCAGGTGCTTTTTTACGTGACCGCTCTTTTAGGTTGGTTTTTGGAGAATCGTGCGATTCGTGTGAAATTACTTTTTGTGCCCTACTATTTCTTAATGATGAATTACGCTGTTTTCGCAGGTTTTGGACGTTGGTTAAAAGGTTCGCAAAAGGCTACTTGGGAAAGAGCCAAAAGAGCAGAACTCAAGTCTTAGCATGCGCTACTCGGTACTGTTCTATGCAGCTGTAATTTCCTTTTTATCCGCGGCCTGCTCCAACGACTTAGCCTCAAAAGAGCAACAGAGCAAGGCGGTTGGCTTTTATCGTGGAAAGATAAGCTTTGCACAAGGCAGTCAGTACATTGCTTTAGAGCTTCGTGAAACTGGGCATTATACCTTAAACTATACTTCCATTTTAGATAGTACAAGCACCACTAAAGAAGCTGGGGTATACGTTCTATTAAAAGACGGCACGGTCAATCTTGCTCGGCGTTCCTTGTATCTACGCAATTTTAAGCTTTCGCAAGATGAGAAATTATTAGTGCTTAATGCAAGTTCTAAGCCTTATACAAGCTATGCAGATTCAAGTTTCTATTTAGATAAGATTTCGAGCTTTAAGACAATTTCAAAATAAAAATATCCTCTAATTTTTTAAACCTACCTCATTGACAGTAAACGAAAAACGCCTTGACTTTTTGACTAAAGGCAGTTTAGAAATTAAGGAAAAAATTAGCTTTTTTAGTAAGAGAATACGCTTAATTAGTGCCCTAAGGGTTTTTGTGGTTTTGGCCGCTGTATTTGCATTTTATCAGTACTTAAAGCTAGAAGAAAATAGCCTTTTATACTTAAGCCTATCGCTTTTTGCCATCTTTATGGTCTTAGTGCGACTCTATTTTAAGCTGAAGGATAAATTAGCCCTAGAGCGTGCCCTTTTAGGAGAATATCAAATAGAACTAAACTACTTAGCTGGTCAATTGCCAGATTTGTCTTTTAATGCAGAAATTCCCTTGAAGGATCACCCATTCGCACAGGATCTAAACCTCTTTGGAAGTCGCTCTCTTTTTCATCATCTTAATCGTTGTTTCAGTCAAGAGGGACGTGTTTTTTTACAAAGTGATCTGGCTGAGCAAGAGGCTTTAAGAGATATTGAGGCCAGACAAGAATCTTTAAAAGAGTTAAAATCTCAATCTGAGTTTAACCTCAAGTTTCGCTCTTTAGGCAGAGGCCTGAAAGAGAGTTCTTCTTCAGTGCATAATATTATCGATGTTTGGCGAGCAGAGCCACTCAAAAAGATTTCGATACCCCTAAGGATTTTAATGATTCTCGGTCAAGCATTTGTGCTATTCACACTGCTGAGTTTCGCAATTAATCCTGGTGTAGAGAGTTTTAAGCTCTTAAATTATGCCTTTATAATCAATCTATTAATTACTTTTTCTCAGGTTAAAAATCTGCGCAAGCAACAATTTTTAGTGGCAAAACTTACCGACTCCATGGAGCGCTATGGCCAACTTATAGCGTATTTGGAGCGGCAAGATTTTAAAAGTAAAGCCTTGAAAAATCAACTCAATCGCTTGGGTTCATCTCTTAAAGCTTCTCAAGCCTTGGGGCAGCTTAGCGGTATTTTAAATTCATTAGAGCAGATGGCCAATGTTTTTGTGCTCATATTTTTGAACGGACTCTTTCACTATCATCTCCATCGTTTACATAGTTTGGCCAAGTGGAAGGAGCGCCATGCCGAAAATTTGTCAGAATGGATTGGTGTCACTACCCAATTTGAACTTTGTACTTCCTTAGCCACTTACGTTGAAAATCATCCAGATTTTACCTGGCCAGCACTAAGTAAGCAAGTCGATTTACAAGCCAATGAAATGGCGCATCCTCTAATTCCTGCCGATCAAAGAATTGCGAATAGCTTCGATTTTCAAGATTTCAAGCAGATGATTTTAACGGGCAGTAATATGAGCGGAAAGTCAACTTTTCTGCGCACCGTAGGAGTAAACTTGGTCTTAGCTAAACGTGGTTTAAGCGTTGCCGCAGAAAAATTTGTCTTCTATCCTTTTCAGGTACTTTGCAGCATGAACCCCTCCGATAATATCCATGAAAATACCTCCTATTTTCAGGCCGAGGTAATTAGATTAAAAGGGCTTTTAGACAGTATCCGGCCCGAAAGGACCTCGCTACTTCTTTTAGATGAGATTTTACGAGGCACAAACTCTGAAGATAAAAAAGAAGGTACTCGTCTGTTTTTAAAGAAGATAGCACTTTTAAATTGTATGGGTATTATCGCAACACATGATATTGATATTTCGAATCTTAGCGAAAGCGAGGCGGATATATTTGCCGCTTATTATTTCGAATCCACGGTGAGCGGCAATGAACTTAAATTTGACTATAAACTAAGAAAGGGGGTTTGTTTAACCCCCAATGCAACCAGTCTTCTCCGAAATTACGGGATAATTTAAGGCGGAATATAAGTTCTGATTATTTAGTAATAAGGCAATAAAACCACTTCCTATTTAGCAGTAGCTTTAACGTACTTTCGCTGAACTTATGTCAAACAACTTAGATTTTGGAAAGGCCCCTTTAGGCTTTTTGCTTCGCAAGCAAGCTTTGCCCGCTTCTATTGGAATATTAGTTATGTCGGTTTATGGTATTATTGATACCATTTTCGTCGGTCGCTATGTGGGGCCTCTAGGTATTGGGGCAATAACTGTGGTAATGCCAATAACTTTTTTGATCTCCAGTATCGGAATGGCTATTGGCATTGGAGGGTCGAGCATAATATCGCGTTCTTTTGGTGAAGAGAAGCCCGAAAAAGCCCGCACAGTTTTTGGCAATCAAATTGCCCTGAGTCTAGTATTAGCCTTGGTTTTTGTTTTGGTGGGATGGTTTTTCCAAGATGAGGTTTTAAAGACTTTTGGAGGTAAAGGAGATATTTTAGGGCCCGCTATAGAATATTTCCGAATCGTTTTGGTTGGTGTACCTTTTCTGGCTTGGGCCATGATGAGTAACACGGTAATTAGGGCCGAGGGACATCCGCGCATTGCCATGTTTACCATGATTGTTCCTGCTATTACCAATCTAATTTTGGATCCACTTTTTATTATTGTTTTCGATATGGGACTGGCAGGTGCTGCTTGGGCTACTACCATTTCCTATGCTGCAAGCGCCACTTTTACAGCCTATTTTTTCATATTTGGACCAAGCAATATGAATCTTAGCTTAGATTGTTTTTACCCGCGGAAGGCCATTATGGGGGAAATAGCATCTTTAGGCTCCGTAACCTTAGCAAGACAAGGAACAATCAGCGTTCTGGCGATAGTCTTAAATAACTCATTGTATAGTTTTGGCGGTGAACTTTCTTTAGCCGCTTATGGAATAGTTAGTAGAGTATTAATGTTTGCTAACTTCCCAGTGCTAGGTATTTCACAGGGCTTTGTTCCTATTGTAGGATTTAATTTTGGGGCTAAAAAGTTAGGAAGGGTATCGGATGTTACCCGTTTGGCTTTAACAACTGCCACTATAATCGCAGGCTTTCTTTTTTTAGGAGTGATGATTTTTACGCAGCCCTTGGCTTCACTTTTTAGCACAGACCCTGCCTTGCTAGAGCGTGCAGTGCCGGCTATTCGCATGGTATTTTTAGCAACCCCGCTACTGGCTACTTCCCTAATGGGCTCAGCTTTTTTCCAGGCAATTGGGCAAGCGCGCCTAGCCATGATATTAGCCTTAAGCAAACAAGGTTTTTTATTGGTTCCCTTAATCTTAGTATTACCCCATTTCTTTGGAATTAATGGTATCTGGTTTTCTTTTCCACTTGCAGATATTGGAGCCGCAATTATCTCAGTATACCAATTAGCAAAAACTCCCTATTTGCAAATGCCGTGGCAGAAGAATAAAGACAAGGTGCGGGAAGAGCATTAAGGTCTGCTGCAAAAAGGACCTTCTTAAATTGAATAATTTCTGACGAATTAATGGATAAAAAAAAGAGAGCCCGCAGACTCTCTTTTTTACTTATTTCTGGATAATAATTTTGCGAGTATATTCTACGCCATCCATATTAATGCGGAGAGTATAAAGCCCAGCAGGGAGATGGTTGACCTCCATACCGATACGTTGATCTTTGGACTTAAGTTGTTTTTGCAGCTGCCCGCGTGAATCGTAGAGCCTTATTATTTTACTCTCACCAATTTTAGTTTCAATGTATATTAAATGCTTGCTAGGGTTGGGGTAAATTGCTATTGCATACTTGTTAATTGGCGCGGTACCGAAGGGTTGAAAATGCGAGGGGCTACCCACATCGCCATCTACCGAAAGGTATGAACCGTTTACTCCAATTAGAGATTGCCCAATAAGAGTACCGTTATTTGCGAATTGCAAACTGTAGCCGCTGGTGATATCTGTGCTAGCATATTTTACAAAAGAAACTAAGTGATTTTGTGCATCAAATAAATAGGCTTCATCGCCAGTGCTTTTATAATTTGGGAAGCCAAAATAATCGCGATTCGGAATTAGCATTTTAGGGCCATTAGCTAACTGCTTCCAGCTTTGGAGCCAAGTGCTATCTATTGGTGAAGGTGCATCGACGAGGATAGCACGTTCGCCAGGATTAAGAGTAATATTGCTATTAATAGTATGACTTTGACTACTGATATTATTATTGCCAAAGCGAAAGCCATTTAAATTAATCGGAATATTGCCATAGTTGTAAATTTCAAACCAGTCGCCCTTAATGGCGGTAGGGTGCACAGACTCAACCATTATTTCGCTGATACAAACTTGTGGAAGATTTATAGCTTGGAAGTCAGAATACTGACGCGGTCGAATATAATAATCGTGTAGAAATGGCGCCAAACTATCCCGCTGAATTCCAATTCCGGTCAAATTAAAACTACCGGTTAAATTGGGATTAGTGAAAATATTTGTACCCGGCTCTATTTGTACCATCAGAGTATCTGGGCCGTTGGTTGCGGCACGATATAGTATGGCTGAGCTAGAGCTAGTCCAAGTATTATTGGTGTCTACAAACCGTAATCCCGCCAGGCGAACTAGCCTATTTTCAGTCCACTCATCTAGTTGACTTATGGCGCTTGGTGCATTTAGAGGGTTGCCACTGGAAACAAGCTTTAGACTATCGATTTGAAATTGCATCAAGCCTTGAAATTGCTGAAGGGTTCCCACTAAATCTAAATCATCACCTAGTGCAACTTGGTAGTTATTTAAATCTTGGTTAGCAATGATATTAATTCCCCCACTGGCATCGTAGATATGAAAATCGTAGCCATTCGCACTGCGGAAATCAAGGCTGGAAACGCGGCCACTAATCCGACAAGTAAGTCCGATTGAGTCGGCTACCCCGCTACTATTGCGGGTACTTATGTCTCCAATGGAGTAGCTGTTAATGGGGGCAATATCATTATCAATTATCGTAAATAAGAAAGTATTAGGGCTGCTAATATTGATATTGTTTAGGCTGCCGATAATATTAAAGCTTAACATTTCATTGTTTTCCACTAACTGGTCATCAACAATACTAAGGTCAAAAAACAGACTGTCGGTATTTGCCGGTATAGGTAGCTTAAGCGTATCGTTTATGGCGGCGGGATTTAATAAGTAATCATTCGCTAGTAAACCTAAACCTTTGTTTAAGACTATAATAGCTGTATCTGCTGCGCTATTAGCTGGGTTCAGAACAAGGCCGATCGATATTGTACCCGCACTTTCTAATGCAGATTGTGCATTGCTACTAAAACTGATGCCCGGGGTGGGGGGTGGTATAGGACAAGCGCCTGCGGTATCGCTGTTAAAGCAGCGCACGGCTAAAAGGCTATCGCTAAAAAAGCTAGCTTGTTTATTAATGCCAGTTTCCCAATTGGTGCCCATAGCATTATGATAACGCACTTTGTACTCAAGCGGCGAAGCCTGCGCCAAGAGCAGGATATCATAGATTAGGTTTCCGTCCGGGTCGTTCAGCTCATAGCTAGGATCAAAACTATTATTCCAATTAGTAAATGGTCCGGCAAGATCGATACTATCTGTAAGCGGATTAAAATTAGCTTCCTGACTCATATCAATTTGCACAGTGATATTATACAGGGGCGCTACATAACAAGCACCCAAAGTATCGCTCCCAAAACAACGCACGGGCACCACGGTATCGCGATTAAAGTTTACGATTTTGTCGAGGCCTTGTTCCCAGTTGGTACCAGCGCCATTATGAAAACGTGCTTTGTATTGCAAGAGCGGTTCTGCGAAAGCAAAAACCCCCGAATACACCAAATCTCCATCGGGATCAGAAAGCGCATAAGTGGGATCATAAGCGCCACTCCACGTACTAAAAGGCCCCGCAATATCCACGCTGTCGCTAGATGGGTCAAAGCCGGCTTCTTGCGATAAATCGACTTGCAGAGTAATATTGAAGGTATCGGGAATTACCGGACAAGCACCTAAAGTATCGCTGCCAAAACAACGCACCGGAAGAATAGTATCGGAGAAAAAGCTAAAAGTTTTATT
>CBFHVV010000103.1:0-8496 GCA_965658965.1 Croceimicrobium sp. | reverse complement strand
TTTGGTGGCTTAGCCAATCCAGTGCCTTTTACAGCAACAGAAACTACCATGACTGTGCGTGTATGGTCTCCAAATGCTGGAACTAACGTACTTTTAAAAGTAGAGGACAATAACGACGGGGCAATCTCCGTAGAAACTAGCGCAACTACTACTACAGCAGCCACTTGGGAAACATTAACCTTTGATTTCACCAACAACGCT
Organism: Croceimicrobium sp.; assembly: GCA_965658965.1. Lineage (GTDB taxonomy): Bacteria > Bacteroidota > Bacteroidia > Flavobacteriales > Schleiferiaceae > Croceimicrobium. The sequence continues at coordinate 8,295 of CBFHVV010000103.1, read as the reverse complement.
ACAGGAACTCCTGCTTTAGATTTAACGCAGACTTATGATGTAGTTTCGGTATTTCCGAACTTCGGAACTGACGGTGCAACGCAAGGTGGTCCATTAACATTTTATGTGGATGACGTAATGTTTGACGATGGAATTAGCCTTAGTGAAGAGTCAGGTTTAGATGCCTTTAGCTTTAGTCCTAACCCAAGTAATGGTTCATTTGACTTACGTTTGAGCTTAGATTCACCTCAAGCAACCTTAAGCATTGTTAATCTTGCGGGTAAACTAATGCATTCTGAACTATTAAACCTTAATGGTAACAACAGCTTACATCACATTGATGTGCAGTCACTACCTAAAGGTATTTACCTAATTAACGTAAGCAATGGCGCTACAAGCCACAGCGATAAGATCGTAATTGAGTAGGTGTAAATGAGAGTTAAATCTCATTAAAAAAGCCCCTTGCGCGAGCAAGGGGCTTTTATTTTATAAGCTATTTTCTTTAAACTAAGCCTTGGTCGATCATTGCGTCAGCAACTTTAACAAAGCCGGCAATGTTTGCACCTTTTACATAGTCAATATAACCGTCTTCATTCTCGCCAAACTTATGAGAGTTAGCATGAATGTTCTCCATAATACCGTGTAATTTAGCATCAACCTCTTCGGCAGTCCAATTTAAACGCATACTATTTTGAGACATTTCTAAAGCAGAAGTTGCCACACCACCAGCATTTGCAGCTTTACCAGGGGCAAATTGAATCTTATTGCTTTGGAATACTTCTACTGCTTCTGGAGTACAAGGCATGTTCGCTCCTTCTGCAATAGTGCTTACTCCGTTTGCTACTAATTGTTTAGCGGCTGCTTCGTCTAATTCATTTTGAGTGGCACAAGGAAGTGCGATATCACATTTTACGCCCCAAGGCACTTCTCCCTCATGAAAGGTAACGCTGTCGTACTTGTCAGCTACTTCACTAATACGTCCACGACGTACATTTTTAAGGTCCATAACGAATGCCAGCATGTCGGCATCAATACCATTCGCTGCACGAATATGACCAGAAGAGTCAGACAGAGTAAGTACAGTACCACCCAGTTGGATTACTTTTTCACAAGCGTATTGTGCAACATTTCCACTACCAGAAATCACAACCTTCTTGCCTTCGAAGCTATCTCCTTTTGTTTTTAGCATTTCTGCGGTAAAGTAAACTGCCCCGTAGCCAGTAGCTTCAGGACGAATTAATGAACCGCCCCAGTTTAAACCTTTACCAGTTAAAACGCCAGTAAATTCATTGCGTAAGCGCTTGTATTGACCAAACATATAGCCAATTTCACGACCACCAACACCAATGTCGCCAGCTGGAACATCTGTATTAGGACCAATATGACGAGAAAGCTCGGTCATAAAGGATTGGCAAAATTTCATTACTTCATTATCTGACTTGCCTTTTGGATTAAAATCAGAACCACCTTTACCACCACCGATCGGTAGAGTAGTTAGTGAGTTTTTAAAAATCTGTTCGAAACCTAAAAACTTAAGAATCGATAAATTTACAGAGGGGTGAAATCTTAAGCCGCCTTTGTAAGGACCAATAGCTGAGTTAAACTCCACGCGGTAGCCTCTATTAACTTGGGTATTCCCTTCGTCGTCTAACCAAGGCACTCTAAACATGATAACACGCTCTGGCTCTACTATGCGCTCCAGAATTTTGTGATTTTTATAGCGAGGATTCTCTTCCATAAAAGGAATAACCGCTTCAGCTACTTCATGAACTGCTTGTAGGAATTCAGGTTCGTGACTGTTTTTGGCACGCACCAAGTCCATGAATGCGTCAATTTGAGAGGTGTAATTTGCAGACATATAATTTGTCGATTAATTATCCTGCAAAAGTAGTTTTTTTATCAATCGAAAGCCCTTTTTAAGTAATAGTGTCGTGGCAACACTTCTCAGCTTTACTTTTTGCCTTTCAGAGGCTAGTCTTCTGACGATATAAATCTTAGTTTTGCTTCTTATCAAAAATACTATGAGGGTTTTAGTTTTAGGCAGCGGAGGACGCGAACATGCCTTATCTTGGAAGATTTCGCAAAGTGACTTACTAGAAAAAATGTTTATCGCGCCAGGTAATGCTGGTACAGCTGAACTGGGGGAAAACGTTAATTTAAACCCTGAAGACTTTCCCTCTTTGAAATCCTTCTGCCTTGAGGAATCTATCAATCTGGTTTTAGTGGGTCCCGAAGCACCTTTAGTTAGCGGTGTGGTGGACTTCTTTAAAAACGATAGCGAGCTACAACAGATTGCTATAATAGGTCCAGATAAAGAAGCTTCTCGATTAGAGGGCTCAAAAACGTTCGCTAAAGAGTTTATGGCCAAACATCAAATTCCAACAGCGGCTTATAAAAGTTTTAGCAGCGGCGAGGAAGAAGAGGCGAAAGCATTTTTAGCAAGTTTAAAAGCGCCTTATGTGCTTAAAGCAGATGGCTTAGCGGCGGGCAAGGGTGTTTTAATTATCGATACTCTAGTAGAGGCTGAGAAAGAAGTTGAAGCAATGCTGAGTGGTAAGTTTGGTGAAGCCAGCAAAACCTTAGTTATTGAGGAGTTTTTAAAGGGCTTAGAGTTTTCGGTTTTTGTGCTTACCGATGGTATTAACTATAAAGTATTGCCCGTAGCAAAAGATTACAAACGTATCGGTGAAGGCGATGTTGGCCCAAACACGGGCGGAATGGGTGCAGTATCACCGGTTAGCTTTGTAGATGATATTATGATGCAGAAGGTGATTGAGCGAGTGGTTAAGCCGACGGTTAAAGGCTTAAGCGAAGCTGATTTCACTTACGTGGGATTTGTTTTTATTGGTCTTATCGAGGTGCAAGGCGAGCCAATGGTAATAGAATATAATGTGCGTATGGGGGATCCAGAAACGGAAGTAGTTATGCCACGCATTAAGAGTGACTTTTTGCAACATCTTAAAGCAACAGCAGCAGGAAGCTTAGCTGAAGAAAACTTAGAAATAAGCCGAGAGTTTGCCACTACCGTGATGGCGGTTTCTGAGGGCTACCCAGGTTCTTATCCTAAAGGAATGGAAATAAGCGGCCTTAACAATTTAGAGAATGTGCTAGCTTTTCATGCGGGCACTAAAAGGCAGGGCGATAAGGTGGTCACCAATGGAGGGAGAGTAATAGCAATGAGTGCTTTAGGTAATAACCAAGAAGAAGCATTATCCCGCTCCTATGCTGGCATCAAAACAATTTGCTACGAAGGGATAAGTTACCGAAAAGATATCGGATTCGACCTATAATCTATTTCTCACCGCGACGAGCGTGTCCAGCTAATTCCTTCATCCAATAAAGAAAAAGAACAGCTATAATGCTCGAAAAAATAATATTTGGAACGTTCCCTAATGAAGTGAGGATTTCAAAAGTCCAAAGAAAAAAATCGCCCAAGGCGTATACGATATCCTTAATTTGCATGACCAATAATTTGTGCCCCAAAAGTAGCTAAAAAGCCTAGATGTTTGCAAGACTCCTTTCCAATATAGGTATTAGAAGCATGCTAAATAGCATCGGCTTAAGCTTAATTGCGTGTTTAGTAATTTTTTGGATTGATGATAAGCTGTTGGCTGTTAATTCGATAGGCTTAGATTTTGGCCTTCATATATCCGTATTCTGGGCGAAAATTATTTTCATTTTTTGTGTCTTATTATGTGCTTTTGTTTTTAATGAAGCGCAAAATAGACTCTACATCTTCGAGGGTAATTACCATTCTATGTTTATCACCGTAATCGCCTCCTTAAGTCTATTTGTAGGAATGAACAACAGTGGTGATTATTGGCTATTGGCCCTTGGCTTACTTTTGCTTTTGCTTCTTCAGTCTTTAGTGCAAAAAGAACAACTTATCGAGCAGGCGGTATTTCTTATTAGCCTATTGGCTGGCTTCATTAGTTATCTGGTGCCAGAAGCGATTTTCTTTGCCCTAATTGTTTTGGTAGCGCTACTTATTAATGCCAAGTTTTCTATAAAATCCTTCGCAGCTATTATTCTCGGTTATGGCGCAGCTACTTACTTTGTAGTTGCCATAGAAGGTTGGTTTGGGATTGATGCTTTTAGCTATTACAAAAACTCCCTAACTGGTTTAAGCTTTGGTTTACCCTCTAACAACTGGATTACAAATTATGCGCTGCTAATTTGGCCACTGCTTGCGGTTTTTAGTGTGTTTTCTCTGCTTTCCTACAAGAGTCGTTTAAATAATGTGCAAAGAAAGGTAGTGGATCTGTGGATCACTTTAATTGTGCTGCTAATTTTGGCTAGTTTAAGCTTAGGGAATAAAGCCTTTTGGCTAAGTATGCTAGTTTACAGTGTGGCCTATGCTCTTTCCATAAGCATAGAAACAGTGCAGAATAAATGGATTAAGGACTCCATTTATTTCCTAATCTTACTATCCTTTGTCTCCAGTTTAATACTGCCTGGCTAGCCTGCATCCTGGCTGGTAAAGTGGTAATGGGACAGTTAGCTAGTCTGACTAAACTCTTTAAGCTTCCTCTTCTCCTAAAAACAGTTTCTTAAGCTCGGTCGCTTCAGAAGGGTCCATTTTACCTGAAAGAATAAGTGCTAACTGTCTGCGACGCATGGCTCCTTCGTAGCGAACTTTTTCAATCTCGGTCTCAGCTTCAATTTGTGGTATGTTAATGGGGTTGCCGAGCTGATCTACCGCAACAAAAGTATAAATAGCTTCATTAGCTTTAGACTTCTTCCCAGCAATGGTTTGGTCTTCTATAAAAACATCAACAAAAACCTCCATGCTAGAGCTAAAAGCACGAGAAACTTTGGCCTCAAGAGTTACTATCGCTCCTTGCGGTATTGCTTGGTTAAAAGAGACATTATTTACCGATGCAGTTACCACAATTCTGCGACAGTGGCGATGGGCGGCAATCGCAGCGCAACGATCCATCCAGCTTAGTAATTGGCCACCAAAAAGATTTTTAAGATTATTTGTATCGTTCGGAAGAACAATCTCAGTCATAACGGTGAGAGAGTCGGAAGGAGTTTTTGCTTTCATGGCCAAATTTTTGGCAAAGCTCGTGATTATAAACGGAAACAAAGCCTAAATCTAGCCCGAGATTGAGCTAAGAGCAATCTAAAAAGCGCAGTTAAAGCAGGCTATATGAACTAGCCGAACTTGGGTCTCTGAAAGAAATAAAACTGGTCTTTTATAAGGCGTTAAGCCAGGCACCAGAAGTAATTTCTCTTTTAATTTTGCTCAAGCTTGCATCGGCTTCTTGGGCACTTGCATAGGAACCAACCGCAACCCGATTCAATTTGCCACTTGCGCTTATATAAGCTTCAAAACCCTTAGCTTCCAGTTGGGCCACATATTTTTGCGCATTACTGGCATCTGAAAAGGCTCCTACTATAATTTGGAAATTGCCAACTGCTGCGATATTGGAATTTGGCGGAGTTTCACTTTTAGAGATATCTACTGGGGTTTCCTCCTTTGGCATATGTTTTTGCACTTCCTGCCTAGGAGGATTTGCTTCTCGTTCGCTTCTTACCCTTTTTTGGTGTAAAGTTTTGTAAGGACTAGAATTCTCAGAATCATAGGCTCCTTCGGTGTAAACAAAGGAATCAGGGCGTTTTTTTACGTTGTAGAGCGGTTTTTCAAAAGCGTCGTAATCGTAGTTAAGGATTTTTTCTTTGTTTGTCTTCTCGGCCTTTTCGGCAACTACCTCTTCAGGTTCAGGTGTTTCAGCCACCTTGGGCTCTTCATTTTGAACAACCACAGCCTCAGCTTTCACTTCTGTAGCCTCTGGCTGATCCTCTGGCTCTTCCTCCGAGTCAAACTCGTTGGTCATGTCATCCTCGGGCCCAAAATCTTTATTTAGTCTTTCCGCTTTCTCAAAGCTTAGGCTAGATGCTTCTTCCTTGCTAGGCTCTTCTTCGATCGAGTCTTTTCCTGAATCAAAAATATCGATTACCAAGCCAGATACATTGTTGAACGCTTCTCTTTCTTGGGTATAATAGTAGCTGCCAACTAAAAGCAGGGCTGCAACGGGTCCTAAAGTAGCCACCCATTTTAACCAGTTGGTTTTAGTGGTCTCGGTGCGCTTATTTCCTTTAGCAGGAGATTTAGCTTTGGCGGTGATTCTTTTACCTTGATGCTTCTCGATTGCTTTATTTACCGATTTCTTTATTTCTGCCTCTCTCTCCATTGCATTCGCTCTAAAAATATTAAGGCCGTAAGAGTGAAGATCGTAATTAATATCATGGGCTGGATTGAACTGGAGCTTCCCAGTGCTATCCATATAAAGTCTTCCAATGCCAATTAAGTTTACCTTTTTTCCAGCACGTAATACTTTTTTCCAACTACGAATTGAAATTTCAATGCTTTCAATCGCTTTCTCGTAACTTACCCCATCAACGGCCGCAATGTGTTTGGCTAATAAACCATCATTTTCATTTACGCGGGCGTTAAAGGCCACTCGCTTTGAGGGCGGGCGCATCATGTGAGTTGCTGAGTTGATCTCCGCGGGAAAATAGCGCGTTAAAAAGGCCCCGAAATTGGGTACAACCACACACTCATGGTAGTATAATAAATTGCCTAAATGTTGATCAATAGTACTTTGCACGGTAAAACTTTCATAAATGATGAAAAGCGAAGTTACAAAAATGCCTTAATAGATTTAAGTTTTTAGACAAAATGCTATCTTTAGACGACCAATAACCTGATCTAATGACTGTAAACCATCCCGATACAATTTATCGTATTGCGCTAAGCCTTTGCGAAGGCGTAGGTCCGATACTCGCTAAAAATCTTATCAAAGCCTTCGGTTCTGCTGAAGCTGTATTTAAGGAAACCGATAAGGCGCTTGGCGCCATTCCTGGTATTAATATTAAGGTGCGGAGTAGTATTAAAAACGACTATCCCTTGGCCAGAGCAGAGGAGGAAATGGCCTTTGTTGATCGCAATGGATTTTTGATGCACTTTTTCCAAGAGGCAAGTTATCCGCGTCGTCTCAAACATTGTGCGGATGCACCCATAATACTTTATCAAAAAGGCAATCTTAATCTCAATCCGAATAAGTCGGTCTCCATAGTAGGAACTCGTTCGGTAACCGATTATGGGCGGAGTTTTTTCGATGACTTTATGCCTGAACTTAAAGCTTATCAGCCTCAAGTAATTAGTGGCTTGGCTTACGGGGTTGATGCTATTGCGCATCGCGAGGCACTCAATCATCAACTTAAAACTATTGCCGTAGTAGCACACGGCCTGGATAGTGTTTATCCAGCTCTACATCGCGGTTTAGCTAAAGATATTTTAGAGCAAGGAGGAGCGATTGTCACGGAATTCTTAAGTCAATCTAAACCAGATCGGGAAAACTTCCCCAAGCGTAATCGTATTATAGCAGGTATGAGTGATGCAGTTATAGTGGTAGAAGCGGCCCGGAAAGGAGGGGCGCTGATCACTGCAGATCTTGCTTTTCAATACAATAGAGATGTGTTTGCTGTTCCGGGGCGTTTCCGGGATACCTACAGTGAAGGCTGCAATTTATTAATTAAAAGTAATCGAGCTAATCTACTAGAGTCAACAAAAGATTTAGAGTATATCATGCGCTGGCAGCAACAGGAGCAAGTTCAGCAAGCTCAATTGCCACTATTTGACGAGATGAGTGTGGAGGAGCAAAATTTAATTAGCATGCTGGGCACAGATTCAAAGCCCAAAGAAATAGAATGGCTTGCGAATAAAATGGAATTGCCAATGAGCAAGTTGTTGGTTCAACTTATGAATTTAGAGCTGAAAGGAATCTTAATAAGCATGCCTGGTAAGCGTTATCGCCTAGCCTAAATTTAGAAAAAAGAAGTACCTTCGCGCCTAATTCAGTGGGGAATGAAAGATAATCTTAGCCTATTAATGGCAGAAGATAACGAGATAAACCGCAAGCTTGCCGGACTTTTATTTAAAAGAATTGGCTTAAGCTTAGATTTCGCAGCTAATGGTGAGGAGGCAGTAGAGGCGGTTAAAGCCAAGCATTACGATCTTGTTTTTATGGATATTGAGATGCCCATTCTAACTGGAGTTCAAGCCACAGAACTTATCAACCAATCATTAGGAGATCAAGCACCGACTATTGTTGCATTAACAGCACATACCATGGATGGTGATCGTGAGAGGTTTATTGAAGCGGGAATGACCGACTACCTTACGAAGCCTATTAACACAGAGGAACTTAAGGGTATCCTTGAAAAATACGGCAGCTAAAAAAGATTTCTTCTCTCAGCTTTAAACCTTTGTTTTTAACAGTACTCTAAGCATTTATTCAATGTATTTGG
>CBFHVV010000102.1:0-9059 GCA_965658965.1 Croceimicrobium sp. | reverse complement strand
CTTTCGATGCCGTTAATTATGATAAGTGGGAAATTTGCAGTCCTGCCTGCACTTTGTGTAATGAGCTAAAGGTTCCTGTCTACAAATTTGCAAAAGAGTCGCTGATCCGGAAATACGGGGCGTCTTGGTATAATGAGTTAGAGATAATCGCAAAAGAGTGGCTTTCTCGTTAATATGTTGATAAACAACAATATACGCTAACCATCTGAAAGCTAGTACTTGGCTATTTTGTAGGGTGTACCAAGATTTTTAAGATTGTCGCCAAGGTTTTTAACAATCCGTGTGAATTACTATTCATAATATTTTTGGGCTTCAGTCTTGTTTTTTTTCGAATACACGTCCTTGTTGACTTAGCGTAATATTCCGTCAAAATCTCCTGTTAATAACTGTGTCCAAATGTGGAAAAGTAGAGGTTGTGAGGGCTTGATTCATTGGTCATATTTGTATAGCAACGAAAGGGGGAGTTTTCGTTATTAGCGATAGGCTAGTTTCTTACATAATTGATAATCAGTTTTTTAGAGATGTGTGCTTAGCGCTACTCACCCGATAAACAAGGCATTAACACGAAAAGAGATACAATGAAGGATCAAGAACCAATTTTAAAAGAGAATAGTAACCGTTTTGTACTTTTTCCCATCGAGCATCATGATATTTGGGAGTTTTACAAAAAGCAGGAAGCTAGTTTTTGGACAGCGGAGGAAATCGATTTGGGTCAGGATGCCACGGACTGGAATAACAAGTTAAATGAAGATGAGCGTTATTTTGTAAAGCATATTTTGGCCTTTTTTGCTGCGAGTGATGGCATTGTTAATGAAAATCTTGCGGAGAATTTTGTGAATGAGGTGCAATATACTGAGGCCAAGTTTTTCTATGGTTTTCAGATTATGATGGAGAATATCCACAGTGAGACCTATTCCTTATTAATAGATTCCTATATAAAAGATAAAGAGGATCGCAATAGACTTTTTAGAGCAATTGAAAATTTTGACGCCATTAAGCGCAAGGCAGATTGGGCTTTAAGATGGATTGACAGTCCTTCTTTTGCCGAGCGTTTAGTAGCTTTTGCTGCGGTAGAAGGGATTTTCTTTAGTGGCGCATTTTGCTCCATTTTCTGGTTGAAGAAGAGAGGTTTGATGCCAGGTTTGACTTTTTCGAACGAGTTGATTTCTCGCGACGAAGGACTACACTGCGATTTTGCGGTTCACCTGCATAATAAGCACTTGGTTAACAAGGTGCCAAAAGAAAGAATTACACAAATTATTACCGATGCGCTTGATATTGAGCGCGAGTTTATAACGGAGTCTTTACCGGTTAACCTAATTGGTATGAACTCTAAACTAATGACCCAATATTTAGAGTTTGTTGCAGACCGCTTACTGGTAGAGCTGGAATGTGATAAAATTTATAATGCAGAAAACCCCTTCGACTTCATGGAGATGATCAGTCTACAGGGTAAGACTAACTTCTTTGAGAAACGCGTAGCCGAGTATCAAAAAAATGGAGTAGTGCAAGGCAGCGAGTCCAATAACATTGAGTTTGATGCCGACTTTTAAAAATATAAGCAACCGATAAAAGATACTAGATGTACGTAATAAAAAGAGACGGGAGAAAGGAGGCAGTGAAATTTGATAAAATTACTGCGAGAATACAGAAGTTGTGTTATGGCTTAAGCGAGTTGGTAATTCCCACCTCGGTAGCTATGAAGGTTATTGAAGGGATTTACGAGGGGGTAAGTACTTCGGAGTTAGATAGTTTAGCAGCGGAAGTGGCGGCTAGTTTAACTACACGTCACCCAGATTACGCCCAGTTAGCGGCGCGTATTGCGGTAAGCAACCTCCATAAAAATACTAAAAAGTCCTTTAGTGAAACCGCTAAGGATCTTTACGATTATGTAAACCCGAGAACTGGATTGCACTCTCCGCTTATCGCGAAAGATGTTTTAGAAATTATCCAGAAGAATGCTGAACTTCTTGATTCAACTCTTATATACGATCGAGATTTTGGATACGACTACTTTGGCTTTAAAACCTTGGAGCGTTCCTATCTTTTAAGAATGAGTGGCAAGATTGTGGAGCGTCCGCAGCATATGATTATGCGTGTTGCGATCGGTATTCACATGGATGATTTAGAATCGGCCATTGAGACTTACGATTTAATGAGTAAGAAATACTTTACTCATGCAACACCGACCTTATTTAATAGTGGAACGCCAAAGCCGCAAATGAGCAGCTGCTTTTTACTATCGATGAAAGACGATAGTATTGATGGCATTTACGATTCTTTAAAACAATGTGCCCGCATCAGTCAAAGCGCGGGTGGTATTGGCTTAAGCATACATAATGTGCGTGCTACAGGATCTTATATTCGCGGAACGAATGGTACTTCTAATGGTATTGTTCCTATGTTAAAGGTGTTTAACGATACCGCGCGTTATGTAGATCAAGGTGGCGGTAAACGCAAGGGTTCTTTTGCGATGTACGTGGAGCCTTGGCATGCCGATATTTTTGATTTCTTAGACCTAAAGAAAAATCACGGTAAGGAGGAAATGCGCGCGCGTGACTTATTCTACGCCATGTGGATTCCCGACTTATTTATGGAGAGAGTAAAAGCGGATTCTACGTGGACTTTGATGTGTCCTAATGAGTGCCCGGGTTTATTCGACGTTCATAGCGAGGAGTTTAATGAGCTTTACCACAAGTACGAAAGCGAAGGTAAGGGGAGAAAAACCATTAAGGCGCGCGAGCTTTGGGGTAAAATTCTTGAGTCGCAAATTGAAACAGGTACACCTTATATGCTCTATAAGGATGCTGCCAATAGTAAAAGTAACCAGCAAAACCTGGGTACTATCCGCTCTTCTAATTTATGTACAGAAATCATCGAATACACCAGTGAAGACGAGGTGGCAGTGTGCAACTTAGCTTCTTTAGCTTTACCAATGTTTGTAGATGGTGATAAGTTCGATCATAAAAAACTTTATGAAGTAACTTATAAGGTGACCAAGAACTTGAATCGCATTATTGATAGAAATTACTATCCAGTACCCGAGGCACGCAATAGTAATATGCGTCATCGTCCTGTTGGTTTGGGTGTACAAGGCTTAGCAGATGCTTTTATTAAATTGCGCTTGCCTTTTACTTCTGAAGAAGCGAGAACTTTAAATAAAGACATCTTTGAGACTATTTATTTTGCTTCTTTGGTGGCAAGTAAAGATGAAGCAGCGATAGATGGCACCTATGAATCTTACGAAGGTTCACCTATTTCGCAAGGAAAATTTCAATTTAACTTATGGGGTGTAGAGGAGTCCTCGCTCAGCGGCAGATGGGATTGGTCCGAATTGCGTAAAGAAATTAAAGAGCACGGTGTACGTAACTCTTTACTATTGGCACCAATGCCTACGGCTTCTACCAGTCAAATCCTTGGAAACAACGAGTGCTTTGAGCCTTATACTTCTAATATTTATACTCGCAGAGTACTAAGCGGGGAGTTTGTGGTTGTAAACAAGCACCTTTTATTGGACCTAGTTAATCTAGGTTTATGGAATGATGAGTTAAAAACTGATATCATCCGCGCCAACGGTTCCATCCAAGATATACCCCAAATCCCAGATAATATTAAGGAATTGTATAAGACGGTTTGGGAGATGAGTATGCGTGACATTATTGATATGAGTGCCGAGCGCGGTTACTTTATCGATCAGTCGCAATCATTAAACCTTTTTGTAGAAGGTGCAAACATGGCTAAACTAACTTCAATGCACTTTTACGCATGGGAGAGAGGTTTGAAAACAGGTATGTATTACCTAAGAACCAAAGCAGCCTCGGATGCTATTAAGTTTACGGTACAAAAGCAAACCAAAAGTGAGGTAGAGCCCGTTTTAAGCACTAAGCAAACCGATAAAATAGCATCTGCTCCAGCGGCTCCAAAAGTGCAGTTAAGCGAAGCAGAGGCGGTAGGTGAAATTCGCGCGAGCGAGTTGGCTAAAGCGGTTAAAGAAGCAGCCTCCATGACAGCGGAAGAGCAATTGAATTGTAGCTTAGATAATCCAGATGACTGTGTAGCCTGCGGTTCATAATTGCTGGATATTAAATAAATATCAATTTCAGAAGGTCGGCTATTATAGTCGACCTTTCTTTTTTAGCTTTAAACCCTTATTCCTTATTTGTATGCCTAAGCTCTTTTCTCTTTTAGTTTTTACCGCTTGCTTCAGTTTAAATACCCTTTCTGCCCAGAGCGATATTAAAGCCGAGGATGCTTTGCAAAAGGTATTCAATGTACTATCTGGCGAGGAGCGAAGCAATTGTAAGTCTAAGTGCGATTCGCTTTTGAATATTGGCGCTTGGGAGGCATTAGCTTATGTGGATTTGTCTCTATCCTTTAGTTTAAGCTTAGAAGACCTGAAAGAGGCAGTGCCGGATTATTATCAGTTTAAAGAAGGTAAATTATACTTCAAATTGATTAATCCGGATAACCATAATGAATATGGATATACCGGGCAATTGCAATACAATTTAGCAGCACAGAGCATTACGGTGATTAGCCCGAAAACAAAAGAGATAAAGGATAAGTGGAAGGTTTTATACTTAGATGAAAATTACTTGGCATTGGAAATGGATAATTTGCGTGTGTTTCTTAGTCATGTTAAGCCACAACATTAAGCAGAAATCCCTTAGGTCAGGGATTGACGGTGTTTAAACAAGTAGTATTAAAGCCAGTAAAGAGCAGCGATTAGTTACCTTTGCCCTTCATTTAAAACTAGGAAACATGACCTCAGATCGTCGCAATCTGGAGATAGCGAAATTGCAGAAAGAGATTGAATCGTATCTAAGCCTTGGTAGTACGCAAGTTATTTTTGATTATCGTGAAACAGGGCAGGGTATGCGTCTAGATATTATAACGGTAAACCCGCGTCATAATCAATCATTTCTTTTTCATTACACATCTGGCTACGACCGTATTGATGCGCTGAAGCAGATGTATGATTACGTAAAGGAGCATAATGAAAAGCAAAACTCCTATACAGTGCAATGGTCGGCTAGTGGAGAGAACGAATTACACACCAGTTATTTTAGAGCCAAGGATATCCCAGAGGCCCTGGATAAACTTAATTTTGGAAGAGACCCGAATAGCTTGACCATCTTTAGCGTTGTGTTAAATCCAATTTCCTAACCGAAAAATTTCTTACCTTGGGGTTTCACAGGCAAAATTTCAGGGATCATGGATGATAAAACAAGACATAGGCAAATAAAGAGAAGAGCACGGCGGATTCAAACGGCGAATAAGGCCAAGCTCACATCCAAGGATTATTTACAGCGTACTTTGGTGGTTATGGTCATTGCTCTTATTCTTGCAGCAGCTCTCTTTGTTTATCAGAATTTGCGCTAAGAGTTGTTAATTTTCAGGTCTTTAGAGAAGTAAAAAATAGCGATTTTTTTGGTAAACGGATTTTTTTACTATTTTTAGATAACTAAAAACAGGGAAATTATGTCGACATTTACTAAAAAAGGGGACTTGGTGCAAAAAGCCGGAATCGTATTTATAATAGTGGCAATCGCTGCTTTAGCCTTTACGATTACATAAAAGGGTTACTTTCCTCAATCTTGCTGCGCAAGCGATCAATTCGGTTTTTGATCCGAATAAAAAACTTATTCCTCTCTTTTTCAGAAATTTCACTGATTAGAGAGGATTTTTTTGTTTGCGTTTTGAGGAAATCGTGAATATTACGGTTGAAGAAGGGGTCGCCAGTTTTTAAGGTATTAATGCCCGCATAGGGTATAAAGTATCGCCTTTGATTACGATTGAATTCGGCTAGAATATGATTATCAGTTAGTAGTACTTCGTGATAATGCATTTTGTAATTGCTTTTGCAAAATTGACGCGGGTCTTGCTCACATACCTTCTTCCCCTCTAAAGCTTGGTGGTAGATTATTTTCATCATACTCTGCATTTCCTCGCATAAGGATAAAGCTTCATCCTTAGAGCTTAATAAGCCAGCCTCATAATAGTATTCAATTTGATTAATAAGACTGATAATAGTATTGTCGTTCCAAATCTCGCTACAATTTAATTTACTATATACGGCATGCTGCTTTTGTGCGATATCTATTAGATCTTGGGGAACCATGCTAAGATTATAGTGTAGGCCCTCAATTTTACTAACATCGTAAACAGATTTTAGCCAAGAGTAGAGTTGGAAGGCAGTGAGTTTGGGGAAGCGAAATAAATGGTAGACCGGAATATCTTTAGCCTGTATGCAAAGGTGGTGATCTGAGTAGTTAGCAATGCTTTCTAGTTCTTGCAGCTCTCCTATTAAGTGGTTTTTAAAATCTTCTATTGACTTTATAAATGGCCTTCTGTGAAAAACGACGGTATTATCATGCTCTCCTAAAAGCTTGTTTAGGCCAATACCGTAATAACGGGCCAAAATCAACATTTCCCGTAGGCTTAAATCGGTAATGTTTCTTATTCTCCGATAGGCCGAGTCGCGGCTTAGGTCCAATATTTCCGCAACTTTATCCACCATTAACTCATCATTGTCTAATCTTGCCTCAATGAGTTCGAAAAAGAAATTTTGATCAGACCGTGGATTTTTCATGCTAATGGAATATTAGGTGACAAAATTAGAAGCAGGGAGCCTTTCATCCTAGCCTTCAGTTCTTCAAAAGCGACACGCGCTTCTTCAAAGGTGACAAGAAGTGCATTTTTTCAAATCTTTCTATGCTTGTGCTCTATTAGCTGGCAAATTTTCAAGATTAGTATTTTGGATAAACGCAATTTCCACAGCCAGCACTGCACGATGTAATTGATAAACGTTTAAAAAAAGGGATTGAAGGCTAAGGAATATCTTGGCGCTAGGAAAATCTGCTAAATTGCAGGGAAAAGAATTACTTTGAAAAAAGAGAAAGAGTATCACAGCATCCAAGAATTTTATCCATTTTACAAGAGCCAGCACCTTGGAACCGTCACCCGCATTTTACATTTTATTGGAACGGGTTTAGTAATAGTGTTTTTAATCCTCTTTATAATAAGTCTTGAATTTAAGTATTTAGGTTTTGCACCTTTGGCAGGGTATGGTTTTGCTTGGGTAGGTCATTTTTTCTTTGAAAAGAATAAACCCGCAACCTTTCAATATCCAGCTTATAGCTTAGCTTGCGATTTCCTTCTTTTTTGGGATTTGTTAAGAGGTCAAGAGCGGTTTTCCATTCCCAAATAGGAAGTTAATTCCCATAATGAGAAAAAATAAAAAGTTATAAATTCCTTATCATCTGATAATTAGATCTTTAAAAATTAGGGGCGGTTCTTGCCTATTTTGGTATCATTATAAAAAAAAACTACTTATCATGAAATTGATAAAACACTTATCTTCTCTTGCAATTTTTTCTACTCTCCTAGTGGCTTGTTCTAAAAATGAAGATACACAACCCGTAGCTGTTCGTGCTATTCCAAGTTCTACCATTGAGCTTGAAGTTCCCAATAACTTTAATTTCGAGACCAGTCGCGAATTAGACTTTAGCTTCAATTTAGATCAAGCCCCTCTTAATGGTAAGTATTTAGTTGAGGTTTTTGCTAATGTGCCAAGCGCAGGAGCAGGTTCTCTTTATAAGTCATTTGTTTCGTCGGTAAGTTCATTAAATTTTACGGCCTCGATTCCTGCAGAGTTGAAGCAAGTTTATGTTTTATTGTGGGCGCCAGACGGAAGCAGTTTTCTTACGGTTTTACCTGTCGCTAATAATACTGTTCGTCATACCTTTTACCAAGGGAAGAATAAAATGGGAAAAACGCAAACGTCTAGTCCTGATTGTACAAGCGGATGTGACGTTAGCAGAACTCATAATGGTTGGTGGAATGCCAACAATAGTCCTGGAAATGAAACTACCTACTGTGTGACTGGTACTTACAATGGCTCTGGCGGCATTACAATTTCAGATAAAAGTATTGTGCGTCTTTGCGGAAGTGGTTCAATCCCAAACTTAACCATCAATAAAGGGGTTTTAGAGGTTACTGCAGGTGCAAATGTGACCATCAATAACCTAAACTTAAATTCGGACAAAGACAATGAAATCATTATTTATACTGGCGGCTCCTTAACAGTAACAAATACTTTTAGTCCTAATGCTGATATTACCAATTATGGAACAGTTAGCTTATCGGCTTTAAACTTAAATAGTGAAGCTAAGCTAAAAAACTACGGCGTTTTTAATGTGGTTACCAATAACTCTACTGCTCTTAATGGTGAGGTTAAAAATTATGGTAGTATGACTTTTAGTGGTAATCTTACTGTTAATGGAGGAAGTAAATTTAAAAACTACTGTACTCTTATCTGTGAGGAAGATTTAAATGTAAACGGGGACATCGAGAATGATCAAGCCTTTATTCGTGTTGATGATCGTTTACTAATAAACGGCGGTGGAGAAATAGAATTAGAAGATGGCGCTCAGGTTTCGACCAAAGATATTTTGCTCTATGGTAAGCTAGAAGGGAAAGGGAGTACCTCTATTGTAAAAGTGAGTGCAAGTTCCAATGCTAACCATGGTGCACAAATAAAAGATAACTTAGAGTTTTGTGATGCTGACGGCATTGAGAGTTTCCCAAGCAATATTTTTAAAAATGGAGCTAAAGAAGCATGTGATGTTACCATTCAAACTTCAGCTTGTAATCCAGAAGGTAATGGTGTGAGTACTATTGCTGATGCCGATAATGATGGTATTGCTGATGACTTAGATGCTTATCCAAATGATAACAGCCGTGCAGCGAATAGCTATTTCCCTGGGGAGAATAGTTATGGTACTTTGGCTTATGAGGATTTATGGCCTGCATTTGGAGATTATGATTTTAATGATTTGGTGATTGATTATCGCTACCAGAGAGTACTTAATGCCGATAACGAGGTGGTTGACTTAGTAGGTAGGTTTGTTACCCGTGCCATTGGAGGTGATTATGAAAACGGTTTTGGAATTCAGTTAGACTTACCATCATCAGCTATTAGTTCGGTGAGCGGCGCTAATCTATCAGAAAACATAATAACTGTAGCTGCAAATGGAACTGAGCAAGGACAGGCTAAG
>CBFHVV010000101.1:0-9073 GCA_965658965.1 Croceimicrobium sp. | reverse complement strand
CGCTAATTCATTTTTTAAGCTTTACCAAGCAGCAGAAATCCTTCCTTAAAAGCTCGCTAAAAACTTTCCTATTTGGCTACTTTTGCAAAATGGCAGAAGAAAGAGAAGAAGAGTTTACCAGCTTAGAAAAAATTGGAGAATTTGGCTTAATCAAGCGATTAACGCAGAACTTTCCTTTAAGTCACTCCTCCACTATTAAAGGAATTGGTGACGATGCGGCCATTTTAGAATTCTTGAGCGGTCGTGTTTTGGTAAGTACCGATATGTTAGTGGAAGGCGTGCACTTTGACCTTAGTTATGTACCTCCCCAGCATTTAGGTTACAAAGCCGTGGTAGTAAACCTTTCAGACATCTATGCCATGAACGGTCGCCCCACGCAGATTACCGTAAACCTTGCCATAAGCAATCGCTTTGGCATTGAATATCTCGATAAAATTTATGAAGGCATTCGCAAGGCCTGCGAAGTTTACGAAGTAGACTTAATTGGCGGAGACACCACTTCATCTTATTCTGGTTTAATGATTAGCATTACCGCTATTGGCGAAGTAGAGGAAGGCGAAGAAGTTTTACGCTCGGGAGCGAAAGACAAAGATTTAGTAGTAGTAAGTGGTGATTTGGGCGGTGCCTATATGGGTTTGCAAATTTTAGAGCGTGAAAAACGCATCTTTAAAGAAAACCCCGATATTCAACCAGAGCTGGGTGGCAATGAATACGTTTTAGAGCGCCAGCTAAAACCCGAAGCTCGTAAAGACATTCCTGAGCTTCTGCGTAAGCTTGAGGTTAAACCCACCGCGATGATTGATATTTCGGATGGTTTAAGCTCGGAAGCTATACACCTGTGCGAAAATTCTCATTTAGGCATTCAACTTTACGAAGAAAAAATTCCGATTGATCCAAACGTATTTAAACTGGCAGAAGAGTTTAAACTTAATGCTACCACCATTGCTTTAAATGGCGGAGAAGATTACGAACTGCTTTTCACTATTCCTATTGAAGACCACGACAAGATTAAGGGCAATCCGCACCTTAGCGTAATTGGCCACATGGTAAGTGATGCCAAAGAGAGAAACTTGGTGACCCGCGACGGGAAGTATATTCCACTTAGTGCGCAGGGTTGGACTTCCTTTGATGAAGTGTAGCTTGGTAAGACAGCTTTCCGCTAAAAGCGTTTAGAAATTCGCATCTTAAACTTTCGCTAAAAACTGCTTTAAGCCTGCCAGTAGTTCAGGGAAATTTTCGATGTGACTCATATGCCCTTCGCTTAAAACCAAAGGCTCTACCGCTTCGTGAAAAAACTGCTCTTCCAATTGCGCCCAAGGTAAAACAGGGTCCTTTTTAGAAGCCACAAATAAAATGGGATAAGGGGCAAAATTTAAAATCACCTCTCGATCAATGCGGATTTTCATGCCTTCTAAAGCAGCCACAATTCCCTGCGGCGAGGTTTGTAAGGCCTCTAATTTTATCTCCTTTAAGGCTCTATGATATTTTTTACGATTAACCGGCCTAAACAGCATGGGTATCGAATTGCGCACATAAGATTTATAGTTGCGCTTCACCAAGTTAATAGCCCTATCGCGGTTATGCTTGCGTTCTTCCCCGTCTGCCCGCGCGGTAGAATTCATTAAAACCATACCCTTCAACATGTCAGGATAGGCATCGGCCAAAGCCAAAGCCACATAACCGCCTAAAGAATGCCCCACGATTATAGCACGACGAATTTTTAAATGATCTAAAAGGGCCTTCACCACCTCGGCCATTTCTTCCATGCTGTGCACATAGGCTAAGTTATCACTTTCGCCATGCCCGGGCAGGTCGAGGCTAATGCAACGGTACTTTTTGGGCAATGCCGCCAGTACTTCTGACCACATTTTACGGTTTTCCAAAAAGCCATGTAAAAATACCACTGCCGTTCCCTGACCCGAGTCAGAGGCTTTGAATTTGGTATTCTTATAATGGAATTCTAGATCGTGCAAGGAGTTATTTTAAAGCAAATTTACAGAGAGTAGTTTAAATAAAAACCGCCTTAATCTTGCAATTAAGGCGGCTTAAGAATATTGGAGTTTCCCGCTTAGCTATTCATATAGTCTTCAATTTCTTCTACCTCTTTAGGAATACCGCTGGTCATGTTCAAGTTTTCTTTTTCCCCGATTACAATATCGTCTTCAATTCGAATACCGATTCCTTCTTCAGGGATGTAAATTCCTGGCTCGCAAGTAAAGGCATTACCAACTTCCATTTTTGCATCCCAATGCCCAACATCGTGCACATCTAAACCAATGTAGTGCGAGGTTCCGTGCATAAAATACTTTTTGTAGGCGGGCCAATTGGGGTCCTGATTTTTAACATCTGTTTTATCAATCAGCCCTAGTTGTAATAATTCTGCCGTCATTAACTCACCTACCTCTTTATGGTAAGCGTGTAATTGATTACCTGGACGGAGCATATCTAATGACGTTTTCTGCACTCTTAATACCGCATTATAAACTTCAGCTTGGCGCTTGGTAAACTTGCCATTTACGGGGAAACAACGCGTTACATCGCTGGCATAATTAGCATACCAATTTCCACAATCAAACAATACCAAATCGCCGTCTTTACACTCGCGGTTATTTTCTATATAATGCAACACGCAAGCACTAGCGCCACTCGCTATAATGGGGGTGTAGCTAAAATCTGGAGCACCATTGCGTTTATACTCGTGAATAAACTCCGCCTCCAATTCGTACTCCATAACACCAGGCTTCAAAAATTTTAAAACCCTTTGAAAAGCCTTGGTATTTATATCACAAGATTTCTGCATTAAATCTACCTCAATGGGAGATTTAATAGCCCTTAAAGTATGCATAATGGGAGCAGCTCGCTCGTATTCATGCAATGGGTATTTCTCCATTAACATCTTGCGAAAGCGATCATCTCGAGTTTCTACTGGCGAAGCTGCGCGCAATTGCTCATTCGAATTTAAATATACCGACTTCGATTGACAGATTAGCTCTCGCAGTACTTTATCAAAATCACTCAGCCAAAAAACAGTCTCCACACCGCTTACGGCGGTAGCCTGCTCTTTATCAAGCTTTGCTCCTTCCCAGCGCGCTATTTGATCGTTGGTTTCTACTAAGAATAATATTTCTTTATAACGAGAATTAAATGCATCTGGAAAAACAACAAGTATACTCTCTTCTTGGTCTACGCCAGATAAGTAAAAAAGGTCACGGTTTTGTACAAAAGGTAAGGTGCCGTCGGCGTTAGTTGGCATCACATCATTGGCATTAAAAATGGCCATTGCTCCTGCGGGCAGATGCGATGCAAAACGCTTGCGGTTCTCTATAAACAGTTTAGAATCAATTCTATCGTATCTCATGCTAAATATTTGATGTCTCGCAAAGGTAAGAAGATAGGCTGCTCTTGCAATTTATGGAGAAGCTCAATTCTTGTAATCGTTCTAAATAAAATTAGTCGTTGGGAAGTCCTTTGTACTTGTTAAATTTGCCCAAACACAGAACACAGCAACACAAATGGCAAACTCAGGGATTCTAGGCTCCTCCATCGCAAAAAAGTATTGGATGTCGCTTACCGGATTATTCTTAATCTCTTTCTTAATCGTTCATCTTATTGGCAACTTACAGCTGCTAAACCTCAGCACCGCAGGGCAAGAGCAATTTAATGCTTATGCCAAATTTATGACCAGCTTTCCGCTGATTAAATTTACCAGCTATTTTCTTTACGCTAGTATTTTATTCCATGCGGTTGACGGTATTTATCTTGCCATGCAGAATCGCAAAGCGCGTCCCCAGCGTTATGAAAGCTATAAGCCCAATCGTAACTCCATTTGGGCCTCACGCAATATGGGCCTTTTAGGTACTATAATTCTTGCCTTTATCATTTTACACATGGGGCAATTTTGGTACACCATGCACTGGGGCGAAATTGGTACTGACGCTGCCGGAAACAAAGACCTCGCTTCTGTTGTTATAAAAACCTATCAAGACGGGACAGCTGGCTTAATCATGGTCTTACTGTATGTTATTGCAATGGCGGCCGTGGCTTTTCACTTATACCATGGCTTTCAAAGTGCTTTTCAAACATTAGGCATTAATCACAGCCGTTATACGCCGCTTATTAAAAAAGTAGGTGCTGCTTTCGCGATTATTGTGCCTTTGGGCTTCGCGATTATTCCCGTATTTATATTAATGGCAAAAAATTAAAAGACAGATTATGAAGTTAGATTCACGCATACCCGAAGGTCCATTAGAAAAAAAGTGGCAAAATCATAAGGCTAATATCCGTCTTGTAAACCCTGCCAACAAAAGAAATATAGACGTAATTATTATTGGAACAGGCCTAGCTGGTAGTTCTGCTGCTGCTTCCCTTGCGGAGATGGGTTACAATGTTAAGGCATTTTGTTTTCAAGATTCGCCTCGACGTGCGCACTCAATTGCTGCACAGGGGGGTATCAATGCCGCCAAAAACTATCAAAACGACGGTGATTCTGTTTATCGTCTATTTTACGATACCATTAAAGGGGGCGATTACCGCTCTCGCGAAGCCAATGTTTATCGCTTAGCGGAAGTTTCTGCTAACATTATTGACCAAGCCGTTGCCCAGGGAGTTCCCTTTGCACGTGAATACGGGGGCAACCTCGATAATCGTTCGTTTGGCGGGGTACAAGTAAGTCGTACTTTTTACGCGAAAGGCCAAACTGGTCAGCAATTACTATTAGGAGCTTATTCAGCTTTAAGCCGCCAAATTTCTAAAGGAAAAGTGAAATTGTACAACCGTCACGAAATGATGGATGTAGTAACCGTAGATGGTAAAGCGCGTGGTATTATTGCCAAAAACTTAGTAACTGGTAAAGTTGAACGTTTCGGTGCACATGCGGTAGTAATCGCCTCTGGTGGTTACGGAAACGTATTCTACCTCTCTACTAATGCCATGGGGTCTAACGGATCCGCAGCCTGGAAAGCTCACAAAAAAGGAGCGGCCTTCTCTAACCCTTGCTTTACACAAATTCACCCCACCTGTATCCCCGTTTCTGGCTCCCACCAATCTAAGCTTACGCTGATGAGTGAGTCTTTAAGAAATGACGGTAGAATTTGGGTCCCCAAAGATTTAAAAGATGCGGAAGCGATTCGCGCAGGCAAATTAAAACCTACCGATCTTCCAGAAGAAAAAAGAGACTATTATTTAGAGCGTCGTTATCCTAGTTTCGGTAACCTCGTACCGCGTGATGTTGCTTCTCGTGCGGCGAAAGAACGTTGCGATGAAGGCTTTGGCGTGAATAAAACTGGAGAAGCGGTTTATTTAGATTTTGCTGCTGCTATTGAGCGTTATGGTAAAACTGAAGCAACTGTACAGGGCATCGACAATCCTTCTAAAGCCCAAATTAAAGAGCTGGGAACTAAGGTTGTAGAAGCAAAATACGGTAACCTTTTTGCCATGTACGAGAAAATCGTAGATGACAACCCTTACCAAACACCGATGATGATTTATCCTGCTGTACACTATACCATGGGTGGATTATGGGTGGATTATAACTTAATGACCAATGTTCCAGGGCTATTTGCCTTAGGAGAAGCCAACTTCTCCGATCACGGTGCCAACCGCCTAGGAGCTTCTGCCCTTATGCAAGGTTTAGCCGATGGTTATTTTGTAATACCTTATACTATTGGTGATTACCTTTCAGAGGAAATTAGAACGGGAGAAATCGACACCAACCACGAAGCCTTTGCTAGTGCTGAGAAAGAGGTGAAGGAAACGATCGACAAGCTTCTAAATGATACTGGAAAAAAACACTCGGTAGACCATTATCACCGTGCCCTTGGAAAAATTATGTGGGAT
The DNA here is from genome assembly GCA_965658965.1 of Croceimicrobium sp. Lineage (GTDB taxonomy): Bacteria > Bacteroidota > Bacteroidia > Flavobacteriales > Schleiferiaceae > Croceimicrobium. The sequence continues at coordinate 3,238 of CBFHVV010000101.1, read as the reverse complement.
AAATGCGGTATGAGTCGTAATGCTCAAGGTTTAAAGGAGGCTATTAAGGAAATAAGTGCTTTAAGAGCCGACTTCTGGGCAAATGTTAAGGTGCCTGGTGCTAATAATGAAATGAATCCTGAGTTGGATAAAGCCATGCGCGTGGCCGACTTTATGGAATTAGGCGAGTTAATGTGTAAAGATGCCTTAGAGCGAGAAGAATCTTGCGGAGGTCACTTTAGAGAAGAATTTCAAACTGAAGAAGGGGAAGCTTTACGTCGCGACGAAGAGTTTGCCTTTGTTAGTTCTTGGCAATATACTGGCAACCCCAGTGAAGCCGAATTAATTAAGGAAGATTTGATTTTCGAAAACGTTGAATTGAAAACACGCAGCTACAAGTAAAACTGGCCACAGGCCCTAAAAAATTAGAAGCATGGATTTAAAATTAAAAGTATGGCGTCAGGCCAACACGGATAGCAAAGGAAGTTTAAAAGATTATCAGGTTAAGAATGTAAGTGGCGATAGCTCTTTCTTAGAAATGATGGATCAATTAAACGAAGAATTAATTGACAAAGGGGATGATCCCGTAGCCTTCGACCACGATTGCCGCGAAGGTATTTGTGGTATGTGCTCTATGCACATTAACGGCGAACCGCATGGTCCAGAATCTGGTACTACTACCTGTCAGCTTCACATGCGTAAATTTAAAGACGGTGACACTATTTACGTAGAGCCTTTCCGTGCGAAAGCATTCCCCGTTTTAAAAGATTTAGCGGTTGACCGCGCTGCCTTCGATCGTGTAATCCAAGCAGGAGGTTTCGTTTCGGTAAACACTTCGGGTAACACCTTAGATGCGAACGCCATTCCAGTGCCAAAAGCAGATGCCGACGCAGCCTTTAATGCTGCCACTTGTATTGGCTGTGGAGGCTGTGTTGCCGCATGTCCTAATGCTTCGGCCATGCTATTTGTATCTGCCAAAGTATCGCAGCTATCCCTTCTACCGCAAGGTAAAGTAGAAGCTAAAGACCGGGTAGAAAATATGGTGAACCAAATGGATATCGAGGGCTTTGGTAACTGTTCTAATGTTGGTGCTTGCGCAGAAGAATGCCCGGTTGGGATTTCTTTAGAAAACATTGCTCGCTTAAACCGCGGGTACCTAGGCGCTAGTCTTACGGCCAGCAAATAATTAAGCTAATATTTTGTTAAAACCCTGCTTTATAAGCGGGGTTTTTTTATGTCGTAATACTATTTACAGGGCTTTAAGAGTTTAATGATTCTTTAGCTATCCATCAATATAAATCCGGGCATTAATATGTACTTTTGCCTCCTAAATACCATCACTTTTGTCTGAAGCGCTAGTAGTCATACCTACCTATAATGAGAAAGAAAATATCGAACGGATTATCCGGACGGTTTTTTCCTTGCATTCTGACTATCATGTGCTTAGTGTAGACGACAATTCGCCGGATGGTACCCAAGAAATTGTAAAGCACCTGCAGGGGGAATATGAACACAAGCTGTTTCTCTTAGCACGTGCCGGAAAACAGGGTTTAGGAACTGCGTATCTCGCCGGTTTCTCTTGGGCATTGGAAAGAAATTACCAATTCATTTTCGAAATGGATGCCGATTTTTCACACGACCCCAAAGACCTAGAACTTCTGTACGATACCTGTAAAAAGGAAAAGTATGGAATGGCTATAGGCTCTAGATATGTTAAAGGTGTAAATGTGGTAAACTGGCCCATGAGTCGAGTTTTACTAAGTTACTTTGCCTCGCGCTATGTGCGAATCATATTAGGGATTCCAGTAGAAGATACTACGGCCGGTTTCGTTTGCTTCCGCAGAGAAGTACTCGAAAAAATGAACTTTAAAAAAATTCGTTTTGTTGGCTATGCCTTTCAAATTGAAATGAAATTTATTACTCATAAACTAGGATTTAAAATAAAAGAAGTGCCCGTTATTTTTACTGATCGGACTTTAGGAACCTCTAAAATGAGTTCAGGAATTATCAACGAGGCCGTGTTTGGCGTTTTGAAACTAAAGCTTCGTAGCCTCCTAAAACGCCATCAATAAGCCGCTTTAAAACCATGAAGAGGAAGATTTTAATTAAAAATGCCCGTCTTGTTAACGAAGGGCAGACCACGGAAAGTGATCTCTATATTGAAGAAGGAAGAATTGTTAAAATCGCTTCCAACCTTAGCCAACGTGATAGTGACACCCAAATAATTGATGCTGCCGGAAGTTATGTCTTACCAGGTATAATCGACGATCAAGTACACTTTCGTGAGCCAGGCCTAACGCATAAAGGCGATATTTACAGTGAATCTAAAGCGGCCATCGCCGGTGGAATCACTTCTTATATCGAACAACCAAACACCAAGCCTGCCGCTACCACTCTTGAAAAATTAGAAGCTAAGTATGCTCTTGCGGCTGAAAAGTCTTTTGCCAATTATGCCTTTAATATGGGCGGTGCGAACGACAATTTAGAGGAACTTAAAAAGCTAGACCCGCGCTGGGTGCCAGGTGTTAAAGTTTTTATGGGTAGCAGCACTGGTAATATGCTGGTAGATGATCAAAAAGCCTTGGAGGGAATTTTCTCGCAAGTAAACATTCCCATTATTACTCATTGCGAAGATGAAGCAACTATAAAAGCTAATCTTGCGGAAGCGGAAGCCAAGTATGGCCAAGACATCCCCATGGAAATGCACCCGCTTATTCGTAGCCGTGAGGCATGCTATAAGTCTTCGAGCATGGCGGTAGAATTAGCACAAAAATTTGGTAGCCGACTGCATGTTTTCCATATCAGTACTGCCGAAGTGTGTGAGCTATTTGACAATAAGCTACCTCTGGCCGAAAAAAAGATTACCGCGGAAGCTTGTATCCATCATTTGTGGTTTAATAGCGAGCAATATGCCGAGAAAGGCAGCTTAATTAAGTGGAACCCTGCTGTTAAGGACGAAAGCGATCGCTTGGCCATTTTTAAAGCAGTTATAGATGGTAAAATTGACGTAGTTGCGACCGATCACGCACCTCATACTTGGGAAGAAAAGAACAACCCTTACTTATCTGCGCCAAGCGGTGGCCCATTGGTACAGCATGCTGTACCTGCCATGATGGAATTTGTGCGCGATGATAAAATGAGCGTGGAGATGCTGGTAGAAAAGATGTGCCATAATCCCGCTATTCTTTTCAATATTAAAGAAAGAGGCTTTTTGCGCGAAGGTTACTGGGCGGACATTTGTATTGTTGACCCTTCAAGA
>CBFHVV010000100.1:0-9413 GCA_965658965.1 Croceimicrobium sp. | reverse complement strand
ATCATCAACCATTTTAAGAACGGCTGCATTCATTAAGGGTGGTCCACAGAAATAAAATTCTATTTCTTCTGGCTCAGCGTGTTTAGATAGATACTGATCGATTACCGCTTGGTGCACGAAACCAGTAAAACCATCGCCTTTAGTGTCATTAATATCGGTTTTCGGAGTCCAGTTATCCTCTTCTGCTGGTTCTGAAAGAACTACATGAAATTGGAAATTAGGAAACTCCTCTTCAATTTTCTGGAAATCATCTAAGTAAAACAATTCGCGCTTCGAACGTCCACCGTACCAATAGGAGACTTTTCGTCCCGTTTTTAAGGTATGGAATAGGTGGAATAAGTGAGAACGCATGGGCGCCATGCCTGCTCCGCCACCAATGTATAACATCTCAGCTTCGGTTTCCTTGATAAAGAATTCTCCGTAAGGGCCCGATACAGTTACCTTATCCCCAGGTTTCTGATCAAATACATAAGAAGAACAAACACCAGGATTCACATCCATCCATTTGTTTTTCGCTCTATCCCATGGTGGCGTCGCAATACGAATATTTAGCATTACAATATTTCCTTCCGCTGGGTGATTTGCCATCGAATAAGCTCTAAATAGAGGCTCATCGTTCTTCATTTTTAAATCCCATAGACCAAACTTGTCCCACTCCGATTTGAAATCCATTGGATCCCTACCCAAACGTGGGTGAGAGGTAATGTCTATGTTTTTGAAATCTACCTCTACCTTAGGTACATCCAATTGAATATAACCACCGGCTTCAAAGTCAAGGTTTTCACCTTCTGGTAGACGTACTACAAATTCTTTAATAAAAGAGGCAACGTTGTAGTTTGAAACAACTTCACATTCCCATTTCTTGATACCGAAAATTTCTTCAGGAACGCGAATATCCATGCTACCGCGTACTTTTACCTGACAGCCTAAACGCCAATTTTCCTGTACCTCTTTTCTAGTGAAATAACCTACTTCTGTAGGAAGTATCTCACCACCACCTTCTAATACTTGGCACTTACACATTGCACATGTACCACCGCCGCCGCAGGCAGAAGGCAAGAAGATTTTTTCTGCGGATAGTGTAGTTAACAAGGTATCACCCGATTCCACACTACGCTCTTCACCATTAATATTGAGTGTTACCGGTCCACTTGGAGATAACTTCGCTTTCGCCCCTAATAGTATTGATACTAAAAGGATGATAAGTATGAAGAAAACTACTATGCTACTTATAATAACCGTACTGGTTGCTAATACTATCATCTAAATTCGCTTTCTAATTATAATTTAATACCCATAAATGCCATAAAGGCAATTCCCATCAAACCTGTCACAATAAATGTGATTCCTAAACCTCTTAGTGGTGCAGGGATGTCTGAGTAGCGAATTTTTTCGCGAATAGCTGCAATGGCCACAATAGCTAAAAACCAACCTACTCCACTTCCTAAACCAAAAACGGTTGCTTCACCAATAGAGTTATAATTACGTTCTTGCATAAAAAGCGATCCACCTAAAATGGAACAGTTTACCGCAATAAGAGGTAAAAATATACCCAAAGCGCTGTATAAAGCAGGAGCGAACTTTTCTACTATCATTTCTACTAATTGCACCAAAGAAGCAATTACAGCGATAAACATGATAAAGGAAAGGAAGCTCAAATCTACCTCGGCAAACTGAGGCCCGAGCCAAGATAAAGCGCCTTCTTTAAGTACATAATTTTCTAGTAAATAGTTTACAGGAACTGTAATTCCTAAAACAAAAATTACTGCAGCACCAAGACCTACGCCCGTGCTTACTTTTTTCGATACCGCCAAGTAGGAACACATACCTAAGAAATAGGCAAAAATCATGTTCTCTACGAAGATGGATTTTACAAAAATGTTGATTAGTTCTTGCATGATAATCGCTTAGTCTTCTTCAATTAAAGCAGTGTTTTTCGAACGCTGCACCCAAATAATAATTCCTACTGTGATAAGAGCCATGGGCGGTAATAACATTAAACCGTTATCGCTGTATACTCCTCCCTCGGTAAGGTACCAAGACTTAGGCACTACTTGATAACCGAACAATTGTCCTGACCCTAATAGCTCACGGAAAAATGCTACTGCTAATAAAATCCAGGCATATCCGAAAGCATTACCTAAACCATCTAAGAAAGATTTCCAAGGACCGTTTGCCAAAGCAAATGCTTCAAAGCGCCCCATTATAATACAGTTTGTAATAATCAGCCCAACAAAAACGGAGAGTTCTTTACTTACATCATAAACATAAGCCTTAAGCACCTGATCAACCAAAATTACTAGTGATGCTACTACTACCAGTTGAACGATAATACGAATACGATTAGGAATCAGGTTTCGCATTAAAGAGATGATAACATTACCTAATCCTAGTACAAAAAGTACTGAGACGGACATCACCAATGCAGGATATAATTTTACTGTAATCGCTAGTGCTGAACAGATACCTAATACCTGAACGGTGATAGGGTTACTATCATCTAAAGGATCGGTAATGAGCTTACGATTTTTCTTACTAAAAAGCGCCTCGCGCTCTTTTGCTTGTTTTTTAACTTCTTGTACTTCGGCCATAACGTCCGTTTTTAGTCGATGCTTGCGATAGGGTTAGAATTCTCACTTTTCGCACTAGCAGTTTGGCTAGCTTGATAGTCCTTTAGGAAAGGGATATAAGATTTCATACAATCTTGAATCATGTCTTGCACCCCTACCGAAGTAATGGTACCGCCACTAATGCCATTAACCTCATGTGGGCCATTGGCATTTCCTTTCATCACTCTGATTCCAGTAAATTCACCTGAGTTATCTAATACCTCCTTATCAGGAAATAAACTAGTGAACATGGGAGTTTTAATTTCTGCTCCCAAACCAGGAGTTTCTGATTTGTGGTCGAAAGTAGCACCGTAAATGGTACTAGCATCTTTCTCCAAAGAAATATATCCCCAAATAGGGCCCCATAAACCTTTTCCTCGTAAAGGAAGGATGAAATAGGTTTTCCCTTCTTTTTCTGCTATATATAAAGGAGCATTGCGTTCCTCGGGAGCCTTATCTACTTCCTTGGCTAACTCAATATCAAAAGCATTGATACCACTAATCGGCTGAAAGTTATTTACTACCAATTCTTGTTTAATGTAATCCTTGTAGATCGCTTCTGCACCGTCACGTTCTACCTCTACATTAATAGAGGATAGAATATTTTGCATTTTCTCTAGACGGACATTATTATCTTGTCTTTCCTTGAGTGAAGTCGCAGCAAAAGATAGTACTGCGGCTACCACAACTACCATAATGGCAGCAAAGGTGAAGGTGTAACTGTTTTTGTTTACATCCATGATTAAGCTACTTTAACTTTAAGACGTTTTTTACGCTTGTTAATATTTGCTTCAATTACGTAGTGATCAATTAAGGGTGCCATTACGTTCATAAAGAGGATGGCTAACATAATTCCCTCTGGGTAAGCAGGGTTAAATACTCGAATCATTATAGCAAAGAAACCTACTAAAAATCCGTAAATCCACTTACCGCGATCGGTCTGTGCTGCCGATACAGGATCAGTAGCCATAAATACCAGTCCAAAAGCAAAACCACCCATAATTAGCTGTTGCCAAAAAGGAACGGCCATAAAAAGCTGTTGTTCAGGAGAGATAGCATAAGGAGCCACTGCGTTAAAAATCAAGCCCATTGATAGAGCACCGATTAAACCGCTTAGCATTATCTTCCAACTGCCAATACCTGTAAAAAGTAGAACTGCAGCTCCAATTAATACCGCTACAGTTGATGTTTCTCCAATTGAACCAGGTATGAAGCCCAAGAACATATCCATAGTAGAATACTGCGTTGATCCGTTTGTTGCTAAATCTCCTAGTACAGTCGCACCAGAAAAACCGTCCACTACAGACTGGCCTTCAGCAGTAGCTGTATTAATCCACACTTTATCACCGCTCATATAACTCGGGTAAGCAAAAAAGGCAAAAGCTCTTGCCGTTAAGGCCACATTTAAAATGTTCATACCCGTTCCTCCAAATACTTCTTTTCCGATAACAACGGCAAAAATCACACTAATTGCTACCATCCAAAGTGGGATGTCAATCGGCATAATTAAAGGGATAAGCATCCCCGACACTAAGTATCCTTCTTGGATTTGATGTTTCTTTATGATACAAAAGATAAATTCCACACCTAAACCAACACCATAGGATACCACAATCATCGGAACAATTTTCATGGCTCCCCATAAAAACTTATCCATAAATGCCACTGTTTCACCTAAGGCATTGTAGTGCAAATTTCCGGCATTCCACATACCGAATAGTAGAGCTGGAACCATGGCTAAAATAACCGTAACCATCGTCCTCTTTAGATCTATACCATCTCTTACATGCGCACCAGTATGCGTAGTATGACCAGGTACAAATAGAAAGGTTGCAAAACCATCATATACAGGATACAATTTTTCAAGCTTTCCACCTTTCTCAAAGTTTGGCTTTATACCTTCTAAGATATTCTTAAATAGTTTCATCCTCTAGCGTATTAATCTCCTAATTCATTCAACATCATATTCAAGCCTTCGCGCACGGTTTCTTGAACAGGTATTTTAGAAGTACAAACTACCTCGCATAATGCGAAATCTTCCTCTGCTACTTCGTAGATTCCTAAGTTTTCCATGGCTTCGATATCTTTAACCATAATCGACTTTAAAAGTTGAACTGGATAAATATCAAATGGGAATACTTTATCATATTCTCCCGTAACTACAAATGCTCTTTCCTCACCATTCATGCTAGCATCAAGCTTCAAAGGCTTATTTGGCATTAACCAATTAAACAAAGCACGCGAAATACTAAACTGATCTAAATTTGGGCTTAACCATCCAAAGAAACGCGGTTCTCCGCCTTCAGGAATAACAGTTACTTGGCTATCGTAAAAGCCTAAATAACCTTCAAAGTTCACATGGCTTCCCGTTAATACGTTACCAGAAATAATCCGGTTGTCTGTAGGTTTTAAACCCTCTTCTAAAAGAGTTTTAAGGTTTGCACCCATCAGCAATTTATAATAGCGAGGTTTTAAAACCTGAGAGCCACATAAAGCTACACTGCGTTGAGCATCAAACTTTCCTTCTTTAAAAAGGCGACCGATAATAATTACATCTTGGAAGTTTAAAGTCCACACGGTTTCACCTTTATTAATTGGCGCTGTAGCGTGGATTTGCACTCCAACATTACCTGCCGGGTGTGGCCCTTTATAACCCGTTACAACGGTACCGCTAATTCCGGTAAAGGCTTCCGAAGGATTATTGTTACCATCAACCCCTAAATGCACTTTACCATCGGTAAGCTGCTGTAAGGCTTGAATTCCAAGTTTAAACTCCTCTTCTTGACCGTGAACCACAAAATCCGCATCGGGACCAAGCGGTGCACTATCGAAACAAGAAACGTAAATATCGCGCGGTGCACGATTAGGATTTGCAACAATGTTATAAGGGCGTTGTCTAATAAATGGCCAACAACCTGCTTTTAACATTTTTGCTTTTACGTCCTCGCGAGATAAGTCACTAGGATTGCTACTTCCGAAGTTACGGTATTTAATTTCTTGATCAGCGAGAATACGTACTTCGAGAATTTTGCGTTTCTCTCCACGTACAACCTCCACTACCTCACCACTAACTGGCGAAGTAAAAAGGATATCACTACGATCTTTGTCAAAAAATACCGCATCACCGGCTTGTACTTCGTCTCCTTCCTTAACACTAAGTTTGAGACGGATTGCTGGAAAATCTCCAGGTTTAAGGGCGTAGGTGCTAGGAGCAACAGAAGAAGCATATATCTTCTCTGCTGAACCTTGTAGCTTTATGTCTACTCCTTTTTTAATTTTGATAACCTCTGGCATCGGATGGAATCAAAAAATTGTCGTTATTATTGTTTGCAAAAGTAAGACGTAGCGCGAACCAGCCTAACCCGCAAATAATTTAGAGCATTTCTAAATTGAGCGCAAAGGTACAATCTGAAGCATTTAATTTAAAAGCTTGCGAAGATTTTTTAACCACAGTTATGAAGAAAAGACCCTTAATAATCTCTTTCTGCCTTTTTTTATTGGCCTCCCACCTCGTTTTATCTCAAAATGCAGGCAGTACTTATTTTGATGGTGGCCCCTTAGTTTATGACGACCACGTTTATCAGGGTGGCATCCTAAGCGTGCGCTTTGCCCCAGCAGGTAATGACCTGGCAATGCCAATTATCGCCTTAAACTCGGGCCAACAATTAGAACTTAGTTTTGATGATTTATATGAAGAGTTTACCGATATGTCTTATACCATATATCATTGCAATGCTGATTGGACTCCGTCGGACCTAATGCGAAACGATTATCTCTCTAACTTGGCCGATGAATACTTGCAAAGCTTTCAGTATTCGCTCAATACTTTTATACCCTACACCAACTATAAATTAAGTATTCCTAATGATCGAGTGCGGCTTACTAAATCGGGAAATTACCTTTTAGTGATTTATAGAAATAACGACAAAACCGATCTTGTTTTGAGCCGGCGTTTTATGGTTTACGAAGAAATTGTAAAAGTAGGAGGCCTCGTAAAAAGAGCTACCAGAGTAGAGAAAATGCAAACGCATCAAGAAATTGACTTCGAGATTAACCATAGTGGATATGCAATACCAAATCCCTTTACCGACCTCCAAGTGATCTTAATGCAAAATCAACGTTGGGATAATCGAATTGATAACCTTAAGCCACAATTTTTACAAAATGCCAAATTAATATATCAGTACGACGATGAGAATACCTTTTCAGGAGGTTCTGAATTTAGATTTTTTGACTTAAAAAACCTTTTCTCACTTAGCCTTAATGTGCGCCGAATTACGCAAGACAGCCTCTTTACCGCCTACCTTAAACAAGACATATCCCGGGGCGTAGAAAATTATGCCTTTAATCCTGATATCAATGGGCAGTTACGCTATCGAAGGCTAGACGCGGCAAACTCTGATAGTGAGGCCGATTATGCACTGGTAGACTTCTACTTAGATTATCCGCAAAAAATAAGCTCCGCAGTTTATGTTTTTGGAGAATTAAGCGATTGGAAAATGCTTCCTCAGTTTGAAATGTATTACGATGAAGAGCGCAAAGCCTATCGCACGCAATTACTTTTAAAACAAGGGTATTATAATTACGGCTACGCCATAGATGATTACACCAAAATTGGGGCCGACCTTAGCTTTTTCGAAGGTAATCACTGGCAAACTTCTAACGAGTATCAAATTCTCGTTTATCACCGAGAAATCGGCAGTCGCTATGATCGTTTGGTAGGTTTTACCGAACTTAGCTCCGATAACCTCTAAGCTTACTATGGCCAAAGTTAAAAAAGGTACAATCTGCCTTAATTGTGAGTCAGAAATTGGTGCAGCAAATTATTGCTCCAATTGCGGACAAATCAACGATACACGTCATCTAACTTTTGGTCAGCTAATTAGTGAGTCGCTGGCTAATGTTCTAGCCTTTGATGGCAGGTTTTTCAAAACTTTTTGGAACGTAATTTCTAAACCAGGCGCTGTTGCACGTCATTTTACCCAAGGCAAAAGAGTGCGCTACATGAACCCCGTGCGCTTTTACTTTTTAAGCTCTCTTCTCATCATTTTCGCCATTCAATATCACAACAATCGTTCTTATAACCTCAAAGCTGACCCAGGCCTAAAGGAGTCTGATAGTAGCAATCTTGAGATTGACAAGGCAAAGGACAAGCTTGATCAAAGGGAGGCTTTCAATGAGCTTTTAATCAATGCCGAAAATGAAATTGCAAAAGCAAATAGCTTTAAGAAAACTGAGTTTATGCTTAGCTACTTAAAATTTAAGCCCCAGGCAGATGCGCAAGAAGTTCTAAGCGCTCTTCGCTTAGAAGAAACTTTTTATCATAAGTTTCTCTTCAGTCAGTCTCAAAAAATTTACAGCTTTGACAATAATAAAGATGAAAACTACGAAAGTTTTAATCGTGCCTTCCTAAATAAGCTTTTTTGGATTCTCTTTTTTTATATACCCATTCTCGGCTTGCTTCTAAAGCTGATATACATACGCAGGAAAATCAACTACCCAGAGCACCTTTTCTTTGCCTTTTACCAGCAGGCCTTCTTTTTCCAACTTCTCTTTATTTATGTCATCTTTAATCTAAGTGGCACCTACTTAGGTTTAATAATTTTTATTTATGCCATTCACTTACTCTTGGCACTTAAAAACTTTTACGGGCAAAGGTGGGGCAAAACCATTTTTAAATTTTTCCTCACTAATTTTTTGTCTATTGTTAGTTTTATGCTGTTTTTTATTCTTTCCGCACTTGTAGTTTTTGTAACGCTTTAAGAAATGACCCAAATTGGCCAAAACATCGCCTATTCTGCTCAGCTACTAAGAGCGGGTAAAACAATAGCAATACCAACCGAAACAGTATATGGCCTCGCGGCAAATGCACTTAATGTAGATGCGGTAGCTGATATATTTAGGCTTAAAAACCGACCGAGTTTTGATCCCCTCATCATTCATCTCGCTCAGGCAGATGCCTTAGATGAATATGCCAAGGTTCCGACCAAATATTTTACCCGACTCTACGAACATTTTTCACCTGGTCCGATAAGCTTTGTTTTACCTAAAAAAGCCATTATCCCCGATTTGGTTACTGCAGGCCATGCTACGGTAGCCGTGCGTTTTCCGAAACACCCATCTGCGCAAGCATTATTAAACTTATTGGATTTCCCATTAGCGGCACCTTCTGCTAATCTATTTGGCAAGGTTAGCCCTACCAATGCCCAAAATGTAGCGGAACAATTAGGCCATAATTTGGAATACATTCTTGATGGCGGACAGTGTGAAGTAGGTTTAGAGTCGACCATAATTGACCTTAGTGGACCAAAGCCAAAGGTTTTAAGATTAGGAGGCTTAAGTTTGGAAGAATTAGAAGATTGCTTGGGGGAAGAAATCGCTTTTACTAAAAACTCTTCTAGCAATCCTAAGGCCCCAGGAATGCTAAGTGCGCACTACTCGCCCGGTATTCCTGTCTTGTTCGGTCATTTGGAAGAAAATTTAAAAAGAGTTAATCGCAATCGCTGCGGAAGCATTAGTTTTTGTAAAGCCGTGGCCGGAATACCAGCTAAGCAGCAGCGGGTTCTCTCTCCAAAAGGAGATTTGAAAGAGGCAGCCGCCAAACTATTCGGCAGTTTACGAAGCTTTCAAAAAGATTCGGTAGACCTTATTATAGCAGAAGAATTCCCTTATGAAGGCTTAGGCCGGGCCATTAATGATCGGCTCAAGCGAGCTTCAGCCAGTTAAAATTACAATTATTTCTAGGGACTTAAACCGCAGCCCTAATTAGAAATATTTTCGCGCTTTTTTCTAAGCTCGAAATTC
>CBFHVV010000099.1:0-9463 GCA_965658965.1 Croceimicrobium sp. | reverse complement strand
ACCATCTCAGTATTATTGAGGCCCTAGCTTTTTCTGAAGTCAATACCATTCATGCAGAAGTAGCCTTATTATTTAAAAGATTACAATCTAAACTTCAAAGCGAAGTTAAGGGCGGCTTTAATATGGTCTACGATCAAATAGTGTCCTTCGGAGAGTTATTGTCCACCAAAATTGTCTCCGCTTATTTAAATCAAAATTCCTACGAAAACTTATGGCTAGATGCGCGAAGCTTAATTAAAACCGATCAGAATTACCGTTTTGCAAGAGTAGACTGGGCTTATACGGCTCGGATGATAAAAGAAACGGTTCGTCAAGGGGCCCGTTATCTTACCCAAGGCTTTATTGCTTCCGATGATATGGGTAATACTACCACTCTAGGACGAGAAGGCTCAGATTACTCGGCCTCGGTAATTGGCTATTGTTTGGGAGCTTCTGAGGTTGTAATTTGGAAAGATGTACCTGGTGTTTTAAATGGCGATCCGAAGGTTTTTGAAAATACGGTTCTCTTAAATCAGATTAGTTATCGAGAAGCCATTGAGCTTGCTTTTTATGGGGCTTCTGTAATTCACCCTAAAACAATTCAACCTTTACAGGAGAAGGGTATACCACTGAAAGTAAAATCCTTCGCAGATCCTGCTGCGGCTGGTACAACAATTTGTGAAGGCGCTAATTTAGAACCTAAAGCGGCTTGTTTTATTAAGAAAGACAATCAGCTATTAATTAGGCTTAGTACCCGAGATTTGGCCTTTATCGCAGAAGACCACTTATCTAAAATTTACAAACTTTTTCATCAATTTGGGGCGCGTGTAAACCTTTCGCAACATACTGCAGTAAGCTCCTCTTTTTGTATAAATCACGATCGAATCAATGCCATACCGCTTTGTGAAGAATTGGCCAAAAGCTTCGACTTAGAACAACAGGAGGCAATAAGTCTTTACACTGTAAGGCATCATAACCTATCTGCCCGCGAGCAAATAAAAAATAGAGGAAAGGTGTTATTGGAGCAGATTACCGTGGGTACTTATCAAGTAGCGATAGCAGAGTAGAGGCTGGCTAAGCTAGTGCCTAGCTAACTCCTCGGGTTTTTCCTTTAAGACCTGAGACTTTCGCCAATGGGCGCCATCAAAAACTTCTTTAACCCATATCGTTCGGCAGAAAACTTTGCTTCTGCCTAAGTTTTTGTAGAGAACAAATTTCTTTCTTATGCGCTCTTTCCCTGACTTTTTTATTGACATGGCTAGATTAAGGGTTTGTATGCTTAGTTGAAAAATCAAGAAGGGATAATTAATTTTACTTGTTCCTTCTAACCCACTAGTTCACAAATGAAAAATATCCCTTTCTTGATTTCAGGGCTAAGATAGTTTTAATCTCAATATATTTCAAATGAAAAAAGTGCAGCTTTCCTCTGTTTTTCCTTTTTGTAGTTGATTAGTAGTTTACTAGTCAATAGCTTAATGGTTTTACATATATAATTTAAGATATATAAATAAAAACAAAGGCACTGGACTATCTTGCTAAACAAGCTCACTTTAAAGTGATGAAATCTAATTGCTATTAACCCGCCTTAGCAGAAACTAGAGTTTCTTGAAAAACGGGAGTGCCTCTAATTTGTCAATGTATTTTTCAATAAAGGCTTTTCGAAAAAGTCTATCGCAAGTTGAAGCCGGATCAGGAAATTTAATCACTCGCGCTAAGAGAGGAGGACAGCATTATTACAAGGGTGTCTGCCGCGGCTTTTCTTTCTGCAATTCTTTCGGAAACTTCAATGCCTGATAAATTGGGCATATTAATAACTATTGGAATAAAGTTTAAGCGATCCGCATTAAAGGCTAACTTTTCTAAACCCTTGGCTTCAAAGTTTAGGCTTTTTATTTGGTAGGCTAAATGGTCTCTCTTAGTAGTTGTAAGTATAAGGTAGCTGGGAGAGGCTTAGCATCAACCGTATAAATTCTAACTTCATTACTAAGAAGGCTAGCTAAATTTTCTTTTATGCTATGAAAAGCTTGGGCTTGAAAGTTAGTAGCGGTTTCTATGGTTTCGGCTAGATTCGTACTCTCTATCAGGGTATTATCTACTTCTTGGGTAGAGAGAAGAATACTGCTTAAAAGCTCCTTCATTCTAATTGGATAAGTCCTACTAACTGGCCCATTTAATGTTTAGCCATGCTTTGCAATCCTAAAGTTTAGTAGCTGATGTAATCCTGAAAGCCGCTCCGCTTTTCCATCTTTTAAAATTGCAAAAGCAGTGAAAGGCTATAAACTCTATGTCCCTTCTTATGCGTAAAACGCATTACTTGTTGAAAGGGTTTTAATGGGTTTTTTAGATATTGCTCTATTAATCTATGCGTTTCATTGATATCATCAGGGTGGGCCAAGCCATGCCAGACACTGCTCTTCGTGGTCATTTCATGCGCTGAGAAACCAAAGGTGTTCCAAAATTGGTCGCTGTAATTTTTTTTTCTGAGTAATTAAGATCTTGAAACTGAGTTCCGCTGAAGATTGGATTAGAAAGGAGAGCGGGTGAATTTTTGTTTATGTCTAACTGGTCGCTTATCTCTTTCTCTAAATGCTGTATGGCTGCAAAGTTTAAGCTGCGAAAACTGCTATGTTCTAAAAAGTTTTGCCGCTTTTCCCTAAAAGGATAGTTCGAGTTGGGCTTAGGTCCTTAGATGTAGCAAAACAATAGCAACTTGGTTAAAATCAATTTGTCTGCAACTATTTGGGCCAATGTATTTAGTGAAGCGGATCCCCTGAATAAAAGCCTAAAGAGCTTTTAAATTGCCTCTAGTAAAACGGCTGTAAATGCCAATTAGTACCCACTGGCATCGCGAGCAGAGGTGGATACTTTTCTGTTCACCAAAAGCCTATTCATGCTTGCAATTTAATCGGGAAGGATCATAGAGGTAACTGCTTTTCGGCTAAAAAAATGCTAATCATCAGCGCTGCGCTATAAACATTCGCCTTGGGTAGGGATTAGAGTTTTAATGGGTTTACATGAAATAGTGGAAGAGTAAATGCTTTGAATAAAACGAGGGAGCTATTAGTTTGAATGATCAACTTTCAAAAGACTCTCTTTACCCACAAAAGAAGCCAGTATATGATTTGTAAGCTATCTCATTAAATCAAGCTCCCTCGCTTTGTAGTCTGGTTTTTGTAGTATAGCATGCTTAAGTTTAGAGCTTTTGTGCATGCATAGTATTAATTCTCTTTTACCAATCTGTCTATGAGGTAGCGGTTAGAGCGCCATTTGGATCCGTCGTAAATTTGTTCAATTACAATAAATCGAAACAGCCAAATAAGCTGATTGCCCCGTCTGTCGTATAATACAAATTTCTTTTTTCTCCTGGTCTTTCCAGCTTTTCCTAACTTGCTCATGCTTTTATCGTGCGAATTTGAAAACTATTCTTGAATGGCGGGCCTACACTCATTTAATATAAACCAAATACTCTTATTGCCTGAAGTGCTTTTAATGATGTTTCTTTCATAAATTCAGGTACGTACTTGGTTCTTGGCTAAAACGCTATTTCTTCGTAGCCGCTGAACAAATTTCTACGTTTGAGCACCAATACTAACACTCAGATGAAAAATAGTCATTAAACGATAACTTTAATTGCCTAAAATGCAGGAATATTATTGTTTATTTTGTTATGTAAGTGTCTGTTTTATATGTTTTTATATTTAATGTTGTTGTATATTTGATATATAAATTAAGCTCGAAAAATTTAAACTTATAGTCATTGATTTAAAGTGCTGCTCTTAATCCTTAAACAAGTCTATGTCTGCTTTCTGTAGGCTTTGCCTTTTTCGGCATTAAGCGAGCTCCTCAAGCAGCGCCTAGTATCTTGGGTGTTCACTCAGGCTAATTAGTTTTGCTTACAGAAGGGCATTGTACGTAATTTCTCCAAATGCACGTTTTGCAGTGGTTTTTCAAAATAGTCGATTACAAAAGGGTAGGAGGCGCAAGCCACTTTGTCGTTAGTGCTAATAGAAGAGGAAACCATAATTACTAGACTGTTTTTAGCGGCTTCACTTTTATTAAGCTTCTCTAACACTTCAATTCCATTCATGCCTGGCATATTAATATCCAGTAAAATAAGGTTCAGTCGGTCTTCATGAAACTCAAGTCTTTCTAAAAGTTTTTCACCCGAACTTAGAGTACTAATTTTACAATTGAAATCGGCTCGACTTAATATTTGCTGGTGTAGGGTGCAGATAATGGGGTCGTCATCTACAATACAAATATGTACTTCTTTATCAGTGTAATCTTCGGGTTTAAGGTATTTGGTCTCAAAGACCTCGGGCTCAAAATCATTCAAGCTGTCAATCGTTTCGGCCAAAGCATTACTTTCCTTAAGGGTACTGTCTACTTCGCGAGCGGAAAGGAGAATACTGGATAGTAGTTCCTTTATTTCGGGCTTTAGCTCTGAGTTTTCCAAAACCTCGGTAGATTGACTAATCAACCGGGTTAAGGGTCCTCTGGCCAAGTGAGATTGCTTCCAGCTGATCTCCTTAATGCTTTCTTGATGTGCTTTTAATTTTTTATTTAAGAAGGTAGTTTCAGTAATATTTCTTGCGTAACCAGCGAGATATTTAATGCCGTCGGCTTCAATTATTTCGCCATCCGCTTCAATCCAAGCAGTGTTTTTAGGGTCAAAGCCTATCATAATCTCATAGGTCACGCGGTATCTACCATTCCCCTCGAGGGCTTCTTGAAAAGCTTGTTCTACCGTAGGGCGGTATTCTGGCTTAATTAGGTTCAGCCAATTGTAGGCGCTATACTCTAAGTCTTCAGGTAGCTCCCAAGATTCTTTTATTTTGCCACTAACCTCCCAAATTCCTGTTTCAATATTAACTCGCCAGTGCCCTATGTTACCAATATCCTGTGTTTTTTCAAGCCAAAAGAGACTATTTTTCAGGTCTAAGTTTAATTGTTTTTCTTCCGTAATATCTTGTACTACTCCGGTAAGACGTTGCTTTTTTTCGCCTTCTAGTTTATACCGAACCCGAAGCCATTTCTCATTTTGTTGATGGGTTATAATTCTTATCTCGAGCTGTTCGCGATCCTCTGAGTTATTTAAGTTCTTTTTGAAAAAGTCATTACCGTTAAGCCAAGTATTTTCGGGCTCATAGAAGTATTGAGATTTGGAATTTTTTAAGTTTAAATCTTTTAATTCCAGGTCGAAAATTTTCGCCAGACTGAGAGAGGTATTATTTAATTCCCCTTTAGATAAATCCAAATCCAGTGGGGCTAGTTTGGCTAGATCGGTCGCAGTTTCAATTAGTGAAAGTTGTTCACGCTCCTTGGTCCTGTCTATCATGGAGCCCACTAGCTTATAGACTTCTCCAGCCTGGTTCTTTATCGCAATGGCCATATCTTCAATCAGCAAGTATCGGTCACGTGGACCTTTTAAACGATAGTTCAGGCGTAGCATTTCCACTTTTCCTGATCGCAGTTTTTCGGAGGAGCTTTTAATGCTTTTTCGGTCTTCTGGATGCACTAATTCATTAAAAACATGCAGGGATGTATCCTCATTCCCGGCACTACCAATCAGCGTTTCAAAGCCGGTTCCTCTAGTAACCTGATCAGTTTCTAGGTCATGTTCCCAAATTACAGATTGACTTACCCTATTTATTAAGCGGAATCTGTTTTCGCTTTCTTTAATATTTTTAATCTGTAGTGCTTGGCTTGAGAGGAGCTTTATTTTGTAACTGATTTCATCAATTTTCGCTTGGGTAGAATCATCCCAGAAGGCATCGGGCCTTAATTTCACACAATAAAAGTGCTTCTTGTTTGTCTCATCCTGCTTACCAATACTATAAATAATGTCATTACGGCTCCATTTAAGTTCTTTCGCAAGACTAAATCTCGATTTAAATGTTTCTGGTTTAAGAAAGCCATAAGAAAATTCGCTACCATTGTCCTTCAGAAGTTTATGAAAAGCCTCAGAAGATGGGTGGTTGGAGCGACTGAAGCTAAAGGTGGAGCTTTTTCCATTAGCATCGAAATTATAGGCCTTTTCTATATTTAGATTATAGTTTTGGGCTTCACGTAAATATGTTTGGCTAATCAGGCTTATCTGCTCTACACCGGGCAAAAGCCCCAATAGTTTTAGCAGTTTATCGTTCTTTTTAGAAAGCTTATTTTTTTCCTCCAAAGCCTTAGTGACCTTCTCTAAAACCTGCAAAAGGTGATTGGCCTCACTAAGCTCTTTATTAATCTGTTTCAGCTCAAATTGACGCGCTCGCTCCGCACTAATGTCTTTTACTACGCCTCGATAGGCGATAGCTTCCCCCAATTGATTGAATTCAATTTCACAGCGATCCTCCAGGTGCTTTATTCTATTTTTAGCTGTTTCAATGCGATGGGTACTGTAAAATTCCATGTCTCCATTGCGGGCAGATTCTAGAATACCATTAACCTTGGCCTGGTCTTCTTCCACTACGAAATCAAAATGATTAGGTGCTGTTTCAACACTTTCAGGGTTTATTTCAAAAATGCGGAAAGTTTCGTCCGACCACTCAAATTTCTCCTCCAGCATATTATAGTAATAACTGCCAATAAGAGCAAGACTTTGGGTCTTTTCTAATTCTCTGGTTTTGCGCTCTATCTCCTTTTGGCTTTGGCGCAAAACCGTGTTATTTCGGCCAAAGGCCCAAACCACTTCATCCCCGTTTTCTTGACGCTGTTTTAGTAGATCCCAGGCAATGTCAATATTTTGGTTTTTGTATTTTAAAGCAGTTTCAATATAAGGTAACTTGTTTTTTTCCTGTGCCTTCTTCGGATGAAAGGGGTGATTAGGGTTTTCAAATTTTCCAAACCACTCATTTTCTTCTAAAAGCCTTTCTGTTTTTTCATTAGTCAAATTTATACGCTGATGCTTTTCGCAGAATCGTAATAGAAAAAGAGGAGACTCATTAATGATGAATTTACTTAGGTTATCAACTTCCTTGCGCTTTTCTTTTAAATTGTTGATTTTCGCCAAACTCCTAAATTCTAGGAGGTAATTTTTATTAGGTGTTTCACCATCCTGTAAAGAAGATATTACCAATTCAAAGGCTGCAATACCGCTACTCGTTTGTAATTCAATCTCTACTGCCTTATTTTTAGCATCTCCCATAGAGTTAAGTGCGTTAAGGGCAATATTGCTGTTTTCACCATCGAGGAAATCAATTAAATCCGCTTGAATACGAGAGCTAGCTGAGGACTCGCCAAATAAGATGCGGGATAATTCCTTATTGTAGCTAATGAAAAACGTTTTTCGATCAACAATAGCTACGGGTGTAGAAATGGACTCAAGAATTGAATGGGTAAGTTTCTTTTGAAGTATTGCTTTAGAATGAATGCTAACCTGTTGCCAATAATCATTTAAAATTTTAGCGAACAGGCTGCTAATGGGCTTAAGCTCTTGGCTATACTCTAATTCTTCCGACCAAGACATGCTAATAAAGCCCATAAGGGTATCTTGGTTAAAAAGTGGCACGGCTAAATAAGTAGCGGTATCGGCATTTTGCAGGAAAACTTGAATTTCTTCAGCAGGCGCCGGGGCAGATTTCTCAACCAACAAGCATTCTTTCTGTTCATGAACCTCTAACCAAGCTTGAAAGAAACTCGCGGGATATTCTCGAATGGTGTCATTAATAATGGTCTTTTTATCAGCGCTAAACGAAATGCGATACAGTTGTTCTACTAAATCGTTCCCAATATTTTCATAGGAGAAAATACTAATTTCATTAGCCTTTAAAAAAGGAGCAAATATTTTTAGCCCTCTTAAAACCAGCTCCCAAAAATCGTTTTCCTCCAAAAATTTCCCTAAAAACTCTTCCGATACTTCAATTAGTCCTTTATTTAGCTCGTTTAAACGCTCTAGTTTAGCTTGCAAAATGGCCTCGGAGGTGTAGTCGTGGGCAATAAAGAGGAAGTTGTCAGCACTTGGAATTAGGCTGAACTTAGTGCGCATTAATCCTTGCGGTCCCTTAATTAGTGCCGGTTCATTAATTACTTCTTGGATAGCGGCTAGTGCAAAGCCCTTGCGGCCTAAAGCTTCTTGCAAGCCTAGGGTTCCAAGTTCAGAGGATGTGATGTTAAGGCTGTCCAAAGCCTTAATATTGGCCTCTTGAATGAGGCCAGATGAATTAACCAATATGGCTAAATCACTATTTTGACTAAAAAAGTTCTCTAAATTCTTTAGGCGTCTATGTTCTGCGGTAATTTCTACGTGAACCCCCAGCAGTCGTACTGGCTTTCCCTCTTTTACTATGGCGTGCCCCGTGCAGTGTATGTAAATGGTATGTCCCTCTTTATGAGTATAACGCATTATTTGCTTATAAGGCTGTGCAGGATCGGCTAGGTGTTTTTCCACTAATTGATAAGCGAGCTTTACATCTTCTGGGTGAACCAAAGACTGCCAGGCATTACTTTTATTGGGCATTTCATTAGGATCATAACCTAAGGTGAGCCAAAAGGTATCATCAAAAAATTCCTCTTCTGGGTTTTCTAAATCCCAAAACCAAATGCCGCTGAAAACTTTTTGCGATAAGAGTTTTACTACGGTACTGTCAAAACCATATTTGTTGGTCAACTCTTTTTCTAAATAATGCATAATTCTTCCTCCTTTATGATACAAAACTCTAAAAATTAGCTCTTCAGCTTAAAACTTTTCGATGGGTTGCCCCTTCTGCGCGATAGACTACCTGTTTTGCTCGATGAGTTTTTTCTAGAATTTAGATCTTGCTAATTTACACAGGGCTATGGCCTTCTAATTGTAGCGCTTAGTTTGCTCTATTTTTTGCTAGTACTAATTAGCTTGAAATTTCAGCTTATATAAGAATAATTTGATTGTTAAGTTAATTTAATCAATAGCTTAGCGATTTAAGTGTTGAATAATGATATGTTGTAAAATAAGTTTTATAATGTCTTTTTGATAGGCCTTATGCGCATAGAGGCTAAGGAGAAATAGGGACATTTGCTTCAGCGTATTTAAAGCAATAAAGTAGCAGGAGTAGAGTGCTTAGTGGAACTATTGTTTCGGTGTTTCGGTGAGACTTTGAAGGGGGATTTTTAAAACCCTTTTTCTTTGGCTTATCGCATAAGTTACCAATTCAATCTCTTTCTATAAAGTATTTGTATATAAGCTTGTTAATAGGTTTTTGCAGCGCTGAGCCTCCCCTTTTAGGAGGCGACTTGATTCCCAAATGCAGTTTTTTACATTAGCCTTTATTCCCTCGTTTTTAGGTTTCAGAAGTCCCCCCGAGAACTGAGTTTGCCGCGGGCAAACCAAGAAGATTTGATGACATCGACCCAGAAAAAAGCATACGAAGCTGAGCAATAAGTAATACCCCTAATTGCAATTAGTAGGTCATCCGACATCAATTAAGAACTTAATTATAATTTTATTGGAGTTCTTGAGCTCAGCTAAAAGAGCTTCGGTTACGAACGCCAAAAAACAAAATGAAAGGCATATTGA
>CBFHVV010000098.1:0-9491 GCA_965658965.1 Croceimicrobium sp. | reverse complement strand
TAAGGCTAGCGATTTCTGATAATACCCTAAGGCAGAATCTATCATACCTTGATAGGTAGCACTAAGTCCCCTTAAAAAATAGGCACGAGACTTACACTCCTGATCTTCATACTTTAAGAGTTCCACGGCTAAAGAATCTAGATATTGCGGCTTGCGGGAATTTTGCAAGGAGAGAGCGATAAGCTGCTCTCTATCAGCATCGTTAGTCGCGCTTGCATAGCTGAAGCTTGTGCCAACAAAAACCGTTAAAAGACTGAAAATCAAAGTCCACTTTCTCAATGAAAGAATCCCACTTACTAAACCTCCCTGCATATTGATTCGAATAAAAATAGTGCCCCCTTCTTGGCAAAAAATCATGTATAGCTAATTTAAGCAATTAAAAGTGACAAGGCAACGACTCGCCAAGTTTAACGTCATTACTTTAAGCTCGCAACTATAATAGAATCCCAAATAAAAAGCCCAAACAATGAATACCCTAAGAAAAAGTATCAGCCTAGTCTTCCTCACTCTCAGTACCTTAAATATAAATGCGCAGAATTGTGCCATATCAGGTCGCATCTACAGTAGTGAAACAAAAAAAGGCATATTACAAGCGAGCCTTTTAATACTTGATGAAGATGGGGCGATGGTAACGGGGATTTCCTCTGGCTTTAATGGCAAGTACAGTACCGATTCGCTGCCCAGTGGTTTATATTACCTAAACATTAGAGCTGATGGCTATGAAAGCATTGAGCTTCTGCCTTTACGTTTGTTAGGCAAAAATTCTAAAATTGATCTTGCGATGCTGAAAAAAACAAAAAGCGAAGAGGGAAAAACGGAAAAAGAACAAGATGGTACTGTTGTTCCCGCCATTTTTCAAGCAGCACTAAAAAATTTCATTGGCAGCAATTAAACTATATCCGTTCTAGCTAGCCAAGCCAAAATTAGCCAAAAGTAAAGCCCATAAAATAGCCAGCACGGGGCCGGCCAGCCCAAAAAACAATCCCCCTTTCCGAAAGTCTTTCTGCTCTAGCAAACCGGTGCTAAAAGCAATAGCATTCGGAGGTGTGGAGACCGGTAGAAAGAGTGCGCAGGAGGCCGAAAGTGATAAGGTTAAGGCCATTAAAATCATATTTTGCTCGTTACCCGAAACCAGTAATAAGGCAATAGGCACTAAGATAGTGGTGGTGGCGGTATTAGACATGATATTAGACAAAACCACGGAGAGCAGAGCAAAGAGCGGCATGAGCAACCAAAGTTGATTACCAAAATCTAATTTACCAACAATAAAAGCGGCCAAACCAGAGTCTACCAAAGCTAATCCCAAAGCCAAACCACCCGCAACGAGCATGAGCGTGTCCCAAGGTAATGAGCGCACATCTTTGGCCCAAATTACCGAGCTAATTGTAAGTAACACGATGGGTACCCCGCTAATTAAAGCCACGGGAATACCATGCAAAGGATTGGTCATCCAAAGGCCAACGGTTAGTACCAAGACCAAAAGAACTATAATTCTGTGCTGCCTTTCGGACTTACTAAAAGTTAGGCCATCATTTACAAAAGCCAAGTCTAGTTCAGTCTCCTTATCGGGCAAGCTCTTTTGCAGAAGAAGCCAAAAAGAAACACAGAGTAATAAAGCTACAGGCACTCCGAAATACATCCATGTAAGAAAGTCTATTTCCAACCCCATTCCTTGCAAAGCCCCCACTGCAATAGCATTGGGCGGACTGCCAATAATAGTACCCATTCCACCAACTGAAGCCGCGGCAGGAATACCTAAAAGCAAAGCCTTACTAAGAGGGTGTTTTGCCCCATTACGATCGATTAATGGCATAATGGAAGCGAGCATCATGGCGGCCGTGGCAGTATTGGACATTAGCATGGAAGCAACCGTGGTGGTAAGCATTAAGGCCAATAAAATTTGACTGGCACTTTTACCAGAAGCTTTAACTGTAAGGCGAAATAAAGCTAAATCTAAACCCGTTTTCTTCATCGCTTCCGCTAGAAAGAATCCCCCGAGCATTAACCATATAACAGGACTGCTCCAGGTATTTACATATTTCTGCACATTTACGGGGTGATCTACTAATTGGGGGGAACCTTGGGTAAAAACCAAGAAACCAATTATCAGAATTCCCACGGCAAAAGGAGGAATCGCTTCACTTAGCCATAAGCCGATTGCCGTTATCAGCATAAAGAAAATATATTGTTGATTAGGCCTTAAGCCTTCCGCCGCCATAAAGTAGGTGGAAACTCCGGCGATAGCCAAAACCAGAAAAAACAAGAGCAGCTTTCCGCCGGCACTGATTTTACGCTGGCTGTAATGAATAAGGCTTAAAAAGCGGGAATCGCCGCTAACAATATTATCAAACCTCAAGCGGTCCGAAATTTTATGGGCTAAGTCCTGAATGCTTGGTCTCATAGTAAATTTTACCGCTCCAAATTTAGAGAACAAGCGATGAAAAACACCTTAAAAAGATGGCGTTTTTTAGGAATGGTTTTACCTTAGCCTAAAATTATTACCACCCCTCAAAACCGAGCGGGTGGTTTAGCGTTTTACAGGCATGACAAATTCTTCTGAGCTTCTTCTCACTCCCTATTTAAAGGACAAGCGTTTTAAATCTATTTCCGATTTTATTGACCAAGGTCCTGCGCCAAAAGCACAGGTAAAAGGCTTGGCAGGTTCACTTTCCGCCATTGCGGGAGCAGCATCCTTCAAAAATACGGAAAGACCGCATCTTTTTATTTTAAGCGACAAAGAAGAGGCCGCCTATTTCCTCAACGATTTAGAAAGTATTATCGGTGAGAAAGATGTTCTTTTTTATCCTGGCTCTTACCGACGTCCCTATGTTGTGGAAGAAACAGACAATGCCAATGTGCTGCTTCGCGCAGAAGTATTAAACCGATTAAATAGTCGTAAAAAGCCCGCCATATTAGTAAGCTATGCAGATGCCCTTTTTGAAAAAGTAGTCACCCGCAAACAACTCAGCTCACACACCTTTAGCGTTAAAGTGGGCGACGAATTAAGCATTGACTTTTTAAACGAAACCCTTTTTGAATACGAGTTTGAGAGAGTAGATTTTGTGGTAGAACCTGGTCAGTTCTCCGTTCGAGGCGGTATTGTAGATGTTTTCTCATTTAGCCACGATGAACCTTATCGCATTGAATTTTTTGGCGACGAAATTGAAAGCATCCGCCTTTTTGATATCGAAAGTCAACTCAGCATTGAAAGCTTGAAAAAAATTCAAC
Organism: Croceimicrobium sp.; assembly: GCA_965658965.1. Taxonomy (GTDB): domain Bacteria; phylum Bacteroidota; class Bacteroidia; order Flavobacteriales; family Schleiferiaceae; genus Croceimicrobium. The sequence continues at coordinate 6,263 of CBFHVV010000098.1, read as the reverse complement.
TGGTACCGAATGTCGAGAATAAGTCGTTGATGGAAAGCCGTGAAAGCTTTTTCGACTACATTTCCGCCGACAGTATTATTTGGACTAAAAATATTGAGCTCAGCGCCCGCCGTTTAGATGAGCTTTACGAAAAATCCGTGGAAGCCTTCAAAGAGCTCATTGGCGACATTAAGCGCGCCGAGCCCAGCGAACTCTTTATTAAGGGCGAAGGCTTAAAAAATAAAATCGAAGCTTTTCCAGTAGTGGAATTTGGACCGCAAAACTTTTTCAGCCCTGCTTTTAGCTTAGAAATAGACGCTAAAGCCCAACCGAGCTTTAATAAGAAATTCGATTTATTAGTAGAGGACTTTAAAAAGAATAATGAAGCGGGGCGACAGAACTTTCTGCTTTGTATTAATGCCAAGCAAGTAGAACGCTTCGAAGCTATTTTCGAAGACATTGGCCAAGAAGTGCAATACCAACCTATTATCCACAGCTTACACGCCGGCTTTGTAGATCGCGAGGCGGGATGGGTAGTTTATACCGATCATGAGATTTTTGAGCGCTATCAAAAATTCCGCTTGAAAAATGGTTATGAAAAAAAACAGGCGGTAAGTTTAAAAGAGCTTACCTCCTTACAAGTAGGCGATTACATTACCCATATTGATCATGGCATTGGCGAGTTTGGTGGCTTGCAGCGGATTGACAATAATGGTAAAGCCCAAGAAGCCATCAAACTCATTTACAATGGAGGTGATGTTTTATACCTCAGCATTCACTCTCTACATAAAATTAGCCGCTATAATGGCAAAGAAGGCACCTTACCCTCGCTGCATAAATTAGGATCTGGCACTTGGCAAAAAACCAAAGCCAAGGCCAAAACTAGAGTTAAAAAAGTGGCCTTCGACCTCATTCAGCTTTATGCTAAACGCAAGGCTACCCAAGGCTTTAGCTTTAGCCCCGATAGTTATTTACAACACGAGTTAGAGGCTTCCTTTATTTACGAGGATACCCCCGATCAAATTACCGCCACCGCAGCCATAAAGAAAGATATGGAAATGCAAATGCCCATGGACAGACTGGTTTGCGGCGATGTGGGCTTTGGTAAAACAGAATTGGCCGTACGCGCTGCCTTTAAAGCGGTAGCCGATAATAAGCAAGTAGCCATTCTGGTGCCCACTACTATTCTTGCTTTTCAACATTTTAAAACCTTCTTTGGACGATTAAAGGATTTCCCCTGTAATATCGATTATATAAACCGCTTTAAAACTAAAAAGCAGCAAACGGAAACCTTGGCTAAATTGGCCACAGGCGAGCTCGATATTATTATTGGCACCCACCGCTTGGTCGGTAAAGATGTTGCGTTTAAAAACCTCGGTTTATTAATTATCGATGAAGAACAAAAGTTTGGCGTCTCTGTAAAGGACAAATTGAAAAACTTTAAGGTAAATGTTGATACCCTCACTTTAACCGCCACGCCCATTCCGCGTACCTTGCAATTTTCATTAATGCAAGCGCGCGACCTCAGCGTTATGACTACGCCTCCCCCTAATCGTCACCCGATAGAAACGCAATTAATTCCCTTTAGCGAAGAAGTTATTCGCGATGCGGTGATGTACGAAATGAGTCGTGGTGGGCAGGTTTTCTTTATTCACAATCGCGTAGAGAATATTAAAGAAGTAGCGGGCATGCTGCAGCGCTTGGCACCTGATGCTAAAATTGGTATTGGTCATGGCCAGATGGAAGGTAAGAAGCTTGAGGAGCTTATGCTGAATTTCATCAATGGGGAATTCGACATTTTAGTCGCCACTTCCATTATTGAAAACGGCTTGGATGTGCCTAATGCCAACACAATTATTATTAATAATGCCCAAAATATTGGTTTAAGCGATTTACATCAGATGCGTGGCCGCGTGGGCAGAAGTAATAAAAAAGCCTTTTGTAAACTGATTAGTCCTCCCCTTTCGGCTTTAACCGATGAGGCACGTAAACGCATGACCGCCATTGAGCAGTTTAGCGAATTGGGTAGTGGCTTCCACATTGCCATGCGCGACCTCGAAATTAGAGGAGCGGGCGATTTATTAGGCGCCGAACAAAGCGGTTTCATTAATGATATTGGCTTTGAAACCTTCCAGAAGATTTTAGCCGAATCAATCGAAGAATTAAAAGAATCGGAGTTTAAGGAGCTTTACGCCGATGACCTGAAAAACAAAGATCAAATTTCGGATACTATTTTAGATACCGATTTAGAAATCCTTATTCCTGATAATTATGTAAATAAGGTAGATGAACGTTTAAAGCTTTACCAAGAGCTGGACAATTTAGAAACAGAGCTTGAAATAGAAGCTTTTGCCAAGCAGTTAAAAGATCGTTTTGGTCCTTATCCCACTGAAGTAGATGAATTACTGGATTCGGTGCGCCTTCGCAGATTGGGACAGCGAATTGGTTTCGAAAAAATTGTATTGAAGCAAAGTAGATTGCTTTGCTATTTCACCTCCGATCAAGATTCGCCCTATTACCAAAGTGAAAAATTTAATAAGGTATTAGCCTTTTTAGGGAGGCAGAAACAAGTGCAAATGAAAGAGCGGAATAATAAACTGTATCTAAGCTTTCAAGGAGTAGAGAAAGTACATGAGGCTTTTGCGGCTTTGCGGCCGATATTGGAATAAAATTGGGATCTAGCCCTTAAACAGTGCCTCATTATTAAAGTAAAAAACTACCACACTGCTTTCTAGCTACTTGGGGTGGTAGCATATGAAGGTATCCAATTTCAAGAAAAAGAACAGACTGGTCTAAACCAGAGAATTCGAAAGCATTATCAGCATTTAAAGAGCTTTGGATTTTTACTTCTGCTTGGTTTAGAGGAGTCCAAATTTAAAGACAGCTGGTTAACGCGTCCACCCTTTTACGGGTATGATATCGTTCAACCACGATAACTAGGCTCTACCCTTTGAGAGAACTCTGCGGTCTAACTTCTCCTGGAATGCGCGTTCATTATAAATTTAAACAAGGTAAACACTACTAAAAATTAATAGCAAAAAGATATCTAACAAGCTTAGCATCAATAACAAGCATTAACAATTAATTTCAAAAAACATATTTTACAAAAATAAAAACCACATTTTAAAATAATTATATGGTGAATTCAAAAAAAAAAAAAAAAATACATTTACCATATTGTTAATCAGGCCTGATTACACCAAACTATTTCACTAAAAGCATTATTTTAAAATGAATTTCAAAAATTTAATGTTACCCATTTTTGTAGCTACCAGTTTAGCTAGCTGCGAGAAAGCTGTTAACGATGATGCTTTAACTCAAAGCCCTTCACCCCTTAAGAAAAGCAGCCTAGAATTCCCTTACGAGGTTTATGAACCGCAGGTCAGCAATGAGGCCCAAGCCTTTTACGAAGGAGCTTTAAACCTTTTCAATGCTGATAGTGCTGGAAATTATACCGCCATTAATAAATCCATTTGGATTATGGAGGGCAGTATGAATTCTTTCTTTGGTGACTCCGCCTACCTGAATGAAGACTCCATAATTTTCCATGAAAGCACTTTTGTATTTGAGCGCAATCAGGATGGATTATTAAACGGTGATATCGTCACCAATTTCACTAGTGCCTATCAACAAATTAAGGCTCTTTTGAATAATAATGACGATTATACTTTTAATATTACTGACATTCAAGTAACTGACCTTGGCAGTAGTGAAGTAAGCCTCGTATTTAGAACCCATTTATTGCTAAATGCTAGTAGTGCTTCTTCTTTTGCTTGGCCTAATGTACCACCTGCCACGGTGGGTCGCTATGCAGGTGCTTCGGCAGAATGCGGTAGCATTAGCGGTGACGGTGCTTGGGAGCATGTGCAATGGCAAGCTAGGCAAACGCTACCGTCTTTATTTTTCCCTTTAAATTACAATTTCAGAAGCCCACGCTTCAATGTCGTTTATTTAAATTCAAGTGCAGGTTCATCTAACACACGTCAAATTAATGGCGACTGGATGCTTGGTTGGCCAAATGCTTTATTTCCAAACCATCAAGGAGTTACTCCTGACACTACTTGTGTAATTCCTTCTGAACAAGACGCATATAGCCAAAGACTTTCTGACGAACTATATGATATAGTGGGCAAAAGGACTTATTGGGATGGTGTATCTAGTTTAAGAGTACATGGTCATAGAAATTTAGCAAACCTTACCTTTTGGACCTTTGATGCTATTTTGTCGAAAAACATTTTATCGGGATTTAATCTTAATTCACTTACTCCTTGTGATCTTGGTATTGATTGTTAACCTAATTAGCGGGACCTTAGTGTCCCGCTTTTAAATAATTTATTTAATGAGATTCAACCTTCTTTTTCGAACTGTTTCTTTCCTACTCTTCTCTTTTTATACAAGCGGGCAGTCAAAAGAAACAAAACTTAAACCCTATACCTTTTCCGCCCAAAACAATATCGAATACCTCGACGGCTTTCTTTTTTCCGATGTGTCCAGCAACGTAAACTTTAACAGAGGTCAACTTGAAGTTTTCATTTATAAATTCGATTTGCAGTTAAACATTATAGATAGTATCGAGCTCGGGCTTTCCGACAGCACCATTCCAGTTAATTCTTTTGGTATAACACGACTAAAATCCTTTGATTCCGCCTTAGTTGCTATGGTTAGCTATAGTCTAAAAGGTTCCAGTAATTGTCCAAAGGTTAATAGTGCCTTAATCTTTTTAAATTCCAATTTACAGATTACCCGAGAGATACATTTCGAGTCTGATTCAAACTTTTTAGAATTTGCATTTATTGATATCAACTCCCAGGGCATCGCAATGGGCGGGTACCTATATGACTGCGATAGCATGAATTATAATGTTTGTGTTGGATACTATAACCTAAATGATAGCACACAAAAAATAAAGATTTTAACCGGCTCCCTTAATAACACTGCCGCCTTAACTGCCCAAAGTCCATTACTGCTAAGCGATGGAATTTTATTTGACATATGGCCTAGCAAAGCTCCGGAGTTTAAGAACAATATTTTCGTGGACTATAATTTAAACCTCATTTCAGAGGGAAGTGTTTTGCAAGCTAATCGCCCAGATCTCATAACTCTTCACAGAAGTGCCAACTATATTAAATCAAAAAATGGCGTAGTTCAATTAGGCCTATCTCGTAGCTATCCTGATACTAATATACTTCCCGGAGCTGGTCCAGGCTATTGGAACCTCGCGTTCTCACTCTTAGACAGCAATTATAACGTGAGTTTAATTGACACCCTGCCTTTAAGCGGTTATGATTTCAATACGAGTAAGGACTTTTTAGCAGAGCCCTTTATGTGGATTGATGCTGCAGATTATGCTAATATCGACTCTACCTTAATTGTCCAAGGAGTGAAAACAATAGACGACTTTAACTTCGATTCGCAAGACACCACCCCATTCTACATCTACAATCTAAACCTCAACACCAAAGCGGTTAATTGGGTGAGGAAAATTACACGGCCTTACACCAATGGCAATCACAGTATTGCCGCTTTGCCCGGTAATCGTTGTGCTATTGCTTTTAACGAATACAATTGGGATGATTATTCTGGTGAAAACCTCGCCGTGCATATTTGGATTTTAGACGCTAATGGTAGCATCATTTCCCAAAGAGAGTTCAAAACTCCCGCAAAACCTATTAGTCTGTTCCCTAACCCTTGTAGCGATTATTTGCAAGTCACTTTAACTAAAAAGCAAAAGTGGCCGCTAGCTTATACTATTTTCAACACCCAAGGAGCGATGGTGGCGCAAGGGCAAATTAAAGAGGATGAAAATCCTATTAATACTAAACAACTGCCAACAGGTCAATATCTATTAAATTTAGAAGGAATAGGAAGTGCTAGGTTTTTGAAGAATTAGCATTTCTTATGCTAAGACAGATTACATGAATTTTACGGTGAAATAAATTTAAAAAAACCATCTGCAATGCTAAAGCTACTAAAATCACTCTTTTTAATCCTTGCTACGATCTCCGCCTCAGGGCAAATGGCACGGTCAGAAATAAAACCCTATACCTTTTCCGCCCAAAACAATATCGAATACCTAGATGGCTTCATTTTTTCCGATGTGTCCAGCAACGTAAACTTTAACAGAGGTCAACTTGAAGTTTTCATTTATAAATTCGATTTACAGTTAAACATTATAGATAGTATCGAGCTCGGGCTTTCCGACAGCACCATTCCAGTTAGTTCTTTTCGCATAACACGACTAAAATCCTTTGATTCCGCCTTAGTTGCTATGGTTAGCTATAGTC
>CBFHVV010000097.1:0-10461 GCA_965658965.1 Croceimicrobium sp. | reverse complement strand
CTGTTTTTTACATTGCCAGTATTAAGGGTTGAAGCAGGCTCGAACAGGAGAACGCTTACTTCTTCTGGAGCATAAGGCTTATGTTTAGTGCCACGCGGTATTATCACAAATTCACCAGCCGTCAAATGGAGGGTTTTGTCTTCTAAGTCAATAAATAGCTCGCCTGAGATAACGTAGAATAGTTCATCTTCTTGGTCATGCTGATGCATCACAAAGTCGCCTTTAAGCTTCGCTAATTTCACTTGTTGTCCGTTGAGTTCTCCTACAATTTTGGGAGACCAATGCTCGCTGAAGGTTTTAAGTTTCGAGCTTATGTTTACTTTTTCAATGGCCATTCTGATGCGCTTTGGGACTGCGAAAATAAATTGAGGTGCTTTATAAAAAGCTTTTAAGAAGAGAGGCCACAGATTTATCGCCAGCCTGGGAAGCAATTTTAGCTCTAAGTTCGGGTTTTAGTTGTTCCGCTACTTTCTCTTCTACCAATAGTAAAGGTTTCTCATCGGGTGGCTCTGGAAAAAGGTTCTGTTCTTTAAATAGCTTGCGGGTTACAGTTGCCACCTCATGTGCGGCGCGGTAGTTTTTTTCTTGCTCCAGCAGATAGGCCAAAGCAATTAATCCGTAGGCATCTTCCGCAGCAGCGGGGTCGGCTTCTTGGCGCAAGCGATAATATTTTTTAATTAAAGCGCGGGCGGTATCAAATTCGCCTTTTGCAATGGAGACAAAGGATTTATTGAAGTGATCTATGGTATACATACCCATCGCTCCGGTTTCAAAACTTATTTGCATACTTTCTTCGTAAAAGGCTTCCGCTCGATCCATATTACCAATAAGGCGCCACATTTCAGCATTCATGTGGGCACGGTACATTAACCATTGCTTATTGCCTGAGGCGGCGGCGAGATTACTTAGCTCTTGGCTTAACTCAGCTAAGCGGGTGGTGTCTAGCTTGCGCTGAGAGTTGCGACATAAGGAAGTTAAGGCACGACCAATAAGAGTGTCATTTTGCTCTTCTCTGCCAATCTCCAAAACTTGGTTCGCTAGAGCGATGGAGGCAGAGTCATCACCTTCTTTAAATAATTGATAGGCTTGCGAAAGCATTTCTTGAGGAGAAGTTTCCACTTCTTTACTTTGGGTCTTTTCTTCGGCTGGGTCTTCTGGCTTATTGGTACAGCTAGAAAAAAGTATTAGCGCCGCAAGAATGGTGGAATAGAAAGACTTAGTCATGAAAGTAAATTTCCTCAAAAATACGCATCTGCCATGGGCGTGAAAGAAACTATGCGTAGAAAAAATACGCACCGATTCACAGATCTGCCACAGCGAAACCACGTTTATTAATTGCTTAATTTCAAAATTCGCAGGGCACCTTGAATTACCACTACGAAAACAATGCTGCCGATAATAAGGTCTGGTTTATTTGAGTGCAAGGTAGTTACTAGAATGCCAGCGATTATTACGCCGGCATTAATTATCACATCGTTGGAGGTAAAAATCATAGTAGCCTTCATGTGGACTTCCTCTTTGCTCTTAGATTTTTGCAGAAGGTAGAGGCAGAGACCGTTCGCAACTAAGGCTAAAATCGATATTACAATCATGGTATTGAAGTCAGGCATTTCTTCGTGGTAGAAGAACCGTCTTAAAACTTCGATGAAGCCAATTGAGGCTAGTCCTATTTGAAAGTAGCCCGCAATTTTAGCAATACATTTCTTTTTAAGCAGGCTGCCGCCTACCGCGATTAAGCTTAAGGCATAGACAAAGCTATCGGCGAGCATATCCAAGCTATCGGCAATTAGCCCCATCGATTCGGACATAAGGCCAGTGGCCATTTCAAGAATGAAAAAGCCAAAGTTAATGGCCAAAACCGTCCAGAGTAGTTTTTTCTGATCACTATTTTCGGCTGCAATGCTTTCTGAGCTTGGCTCTGAAGAAATAGTTTGGCAACCTAAGTTTAGCTGTTTTAAGGAATCTTCAATTTCGTGGACCCCTTTATGATGAAATACCGTTAAGCTTCGATCTGCGAGGTTAAAATTTAAATGAACAATAGTAGAAATATCCGCGAGTTTCATGCGAATCATGCTCTCCTCGGAAGAGCAATCCATCTTAGGGATTTTAAAGAGGGTTTTATTCATTCAATTACTTTATACCAGAGAAAGTTACTTAATTTGAATTGCCTGTAAGCTTGGTTAATTATTTCAATTGATAGCTTAGTGCTAATTGTAGCCATAAAGAGCTAGTTTTTCGCGATACTTTTTTTCCAATAAATGTCTAAAGGCATTTTTATCGCTCCGCAAAAGCTTCATCCCTTCTCCATCTTGTATGCTGGGATGAAGACCTCTTAAATGCTTATCACTCCAGTCAGCAAGTTCTACGATAATAGAGCTCAAGGCCAAGCCTTTTTCGCTCAATAAGTAAAGCTTCGTTTTTTTATTGTTAGGCATTCTGTTTTTGGTGATGATCCCTGCCTCTTCCAGTAGTTTTAATTTGGTAGAGAGAATATTAGTAGCGATAGCTTCTTCGCTAGATGTGAAATCTTTAAAAGTCTCTTTATTTTCCATAAGCATCTGTTTGACAATTACTAACATCCATTTGTCGCCAAGAACGTCAATTGCAGAACTAATGGGGCAGTCACACCTGAAATCTTGCATCTTCTATGATTTTGTAAATTATTACTTGCAAAAAAACAATCAATAATAACTTGCTAATTGAAAGTAATGATTTAATATTGCTTGCTAAACAAAAGTAATAATTAAGATCTAGGGTGATGAAAAAAGCAATAATTGTTTTGGGTTTTGTGGGCCTATGCTCCTTAACAAACGTGTCTAAGGCGCAATCTATCCATGTTAAAAATGAATTAAAAAAATCGACAATGAGTAAGAAAGAAACTGTTGGGACTTTTCTTGGTGCAGTTATGAAAAATGATCCTTCCACTATGCGTGAGCTGGCGAATAGCAATTATATTCAACATAATCCCTTTATTCCCACCGGGCTTGAGCCATTTATTCAAATGCTTCCAATACTGCAGGAAAATAATACTTATGCGGAAAATGTAAGAATGTTTCAGGATGGTGATTATGTGTTCATGCATAATATTTGGAAAAATGCGAAGCCTTTTGGTGCTGATGAAATGGTCTCTTTTGATATTATTCGAATAGATGAAGAAGGAAAAGTAGCAGAGCATTGGGATGTATTGATTCCTCTGGTAAAGGAAACTGCTAGTGGCAGAACACAGACCGATGGTCCAACTACGGCGGTAGATATAGAAAAAACAGAGTCTAATAAAGCTATTGCCAAGTCTATGGTAGAGGATATCTTAATGGCTAAGAATCCTGGGAAAATTACCGATTATATTAGCAATCAGCAATACGATCAGCATAATCCTAATATTAAAGACGGCTTGTCGGGTTTAGGAGAAGCGGTTGCAGCACTTACCGAGCAAAATAATATGTTCCGATACACTAAAATCCATAAGGTATTAGGCGAAGGTAACTTTGTGCTGACCATAAGTGAAGGCGAATGGAGTGGTAAAAAGCATGTTTTTTACGACCTAATTCGCTTTGAGAATGACAAAGCAGTGGAGCACTGGGATGTTATCCAAGAAATTCCTACCGAAGGGTTAGCGAATTCTAACGGAATGTTTGACTTTAAATAATAAACAGAAATAGGACATTGCAGCTGTGGCTGAGATGATGCCCTAAATAATGTAATTGGTGAAAGCAATAGAAGGTTAGATAGCCAGCTAAACTTCTATTGCTTCATTGTAATGACTTCTATTAAAAGAGAAGTCATTCAACAGCTTAGTCTAATAGAAATGGTCACGAAGCTGCCAAGCGCGGAAGGTAAAAGTCTCTTGCCTTTGCTGGGTGCTGGCTAGGGAAGATATTTTATAGGGATATTAATCTGAGCGGTAGTTGGTTTGGCTACTATTTTTTAGCGTTTAAAATGGCAAAGGCAAACTCATTAGCCATATTCTCTAGTTCTTTAAGCTGATTTTTTCCAGAAATACTGGACAGCTTTGGCAGGTGGCTTGCGTAGTAGATTTGATCTAACGACATGTCGATTAAGGTGCTGGCCAGCGAATTACTGTACTTAAAAGAAGGGTTTACCTTTTGTATAAAGCTCGATATTTTACCGACCAGGTTCTTCTGTGTGGTAAAGGCTCCCTTTTCATTCTGAACATCTACATTGTTAAAATGAAGTGACTTTAGGCCTTCCATTACCACTAGCTGGTTAAGCATATTTTCGTTAATGTATTCCGTTAAACTCGATTCTTTGGAGGCGTAAATTAGTTCGTGTATCGCAATTTCAAGCAATTGCTTGGGGTCGGAAATATTTATCGTGTGCATGTCTATAAGATAGTGTACCCACTCCCAATACCAACAGCATAGATAGCTTAAGAGCTTTTGTTTGTTTTCGAAATAGCGATAGATGGAGGCTTCGGCAGATCCCATGCTTTGTGCAAGGACTTTGAAGTTGAAGCTTTCAAAACCAAGCTGGTGCATGCATTCAATACTGTGCTTCAATATTTTTTGACCAAAAACCGACTGCTGAGGATCTTTGATAAAAAGCTCTTCAGATAAGGAAAATTGTATGCCTCGATTTACATGTCTTTTACTCATGTCGCAAAAGTAATTATTCTATTTGTAGTAGTTGAGCAATAATTTTAGATAGTAATACTATCTTTATAAATATTTTTACTTTCTTTGTGTCGCTAAAATGGTATGATTATGAGATATCTTGGACTTTTAATATTGGCTTTTCTGTTTTTCTCTTGCGAAACGGAGGAGCAATTAGACAGACCTGGTTCAACTAGACCGGCGCCAAATGGAATTGCCATGAATCAGTCGGGCCTTCAGGCTTTTCTGCAAAATGCTGATGGCTTATTCATTTCTTTATTGATAGACGATGGTGCTAATAAAACCGATCATTTTCAGTCCTACACTTTTCGGTTTGATGAGAAAGGTGTTGTTAGCGCTTCTTCAGCAGATGAGCAGCACCTAGGCAGTTACTTCATTTTTGAAGACGATAATCGAATTGAACTTAGTATGGCTTTCTCTAGTTCAGGCTCTTTTGCCGAGCTAAATGACGATTGGTATTATATCGAGACAATAGAAAGCAGTATTCGCTTTGAGGATGATTTGGAGGTTGAAAATTACCAACTAGAGTTTAGTAGAAACTGACATCTCTTTCGGGAACACATTCATTCTATCATTAGGTATGAGAAATCAATTTTTTACCATTCCGATGCAAAGCATAGCAAAGCCCTTCTTTAGTATGCTTATAGCGCTAACTATACTCTTTGCTGCTGGAATTATTTTAGGCGATACCTTGGCTAAGCCTTGGCAGTTCGAAACAGAAGAGTGTATAAACGACATTCTTGAAGATAAGGAATTAGCGAGATTTGATTATTCCCATCCAAAGACAACCGAACCGGGATATTTAAAAGCTTTCGTTTTTGCTGCTTATGAGGAGCCGTATCGGAGCTTACTAGGAGTTCCGCCTGAGTTAGACTTTAGAATCTAGCCGGTGTCTATACTAGATTCCGTGAACTGACCTTACACTTTTAAGGCAGCTTATTTACTTTATTAGAACTCTCAAGCTAAGGACAAGGCAAAGTCTTATTTGTCTTTAAATAGATTGATAGTTAATTGATTAAGCTTAATATATTATTGAAATGAAAAAGATAAAATTGAATTTTATTCTCAGCATATTTTTCCTGTTTGCCGTAAATATTTCGATGCAATCACAAGATGATCCGAAAATCAAAACACTGTTCAATTCAGGAGACTTTAAAGACATTGGTTTTATGTTGGCGCCCGCTATAGGCTATAGCCAAATGGACGCAGCCGATGTTGCCATCGCTAATTTTCGAGGCGGGGTTGTTTTTAGTGAAAATTTAAGCATTGGTGGTTTTTACGGATTATCAATTAATGACATTCGCCGGCAGTCAGAACTTATGCAGGGCTTGTATTTGGACTACCGAAGCTACGGTGGTTTTGTAGAATATACTACCACTCCTTCTAAGGCTTTTCACTTTACTTTTCCACTATTTATTGGTGCTGGCGAAATAGAAGCCGATAACGAACAGGCTAGCACAGGCTTCGGGGAGGAGAATTTCTTTTTGATTGAGCCCGGAGCTTTTTTAGAAATTAATCTGTGGAAAAATGTGCGGTTTAACGCAGGGCTAAGCTATCGTTTCGTTGGTGAAATGGAATACAGAAACCTCAATCAATATGATATGTCTGGTTTTACGGGGCAGATGGGTCTAAAGTTCGGTATCTTTAGGTAGGTGCTGCGAAGGTTTTGGTAAAAAGTCGGGGTCTACGCCCGACTTTTATTCTATCTAACTATCCGTTTAAACATAATTGATTCATTGAAAAGCGTTTCAAATTCATCTTCCTTGGCTCTAATTATACTATGCTCAATGGTGTTGAAGTTCTTCACTTGACTGCTTAGGTCATATACCTTTTCTTCCATTGAATCAAACCCTTCGCTTAGTATTTTCCCTTGATAATTAAGGTGAGCCTGTTTTCCATTAGAGAGAGTCACTTTGTAAATTCCATGCCTATTCAATTTAGAGTCATACTGAAAGAAACAAGAGTCACATGCGTAGAGAGCATTCTTTTTGAAATCATAGAGCGTAGTTGTCATTGTGGTAGAATCTACCAATGAGAAGTTGCTAAAGTTGCTTGAAAGGATGTTTTTGTGCGAGAACCACGATGATTTTGCATTATTATTCTGGTCAACCAGCCTTTTATGAGAACCTGGGTATAGAGAAGAGTTTTTCCTGCTTCTGAACTGAGTAATGATAAACCGATGGTCCAGTTTTTTAACCCTTAAGTCTCGATACTGATACTGAATGGATCTGGAGGAGTTATTTAAAGGGAAAGCTGCGAATGGCTTGAATTCAGCTGTGTAAATTTTATAAACTCCATTTTTTTGATCATAAATCGGAATAAGATCATTGTATGTTAGGTAATCTGCACTTCCAGCGACATAAGATAGTGAAGCATCACTTTCAAAGGCTTGAAAAAGGACCTTTCCGCTAGAGTCGATGAGATTAATCATACTTGAATTGGGACTTACTCCATTGGTGGTTTTACCAAAGGTTCGATAAGCCGCAATGCCATAATTATTGAAATAACTTACATCTGCAATCTGTTCCCTATTCGTTTGTAATGCAAATACTTTGTTTCCAAGTGTATCGATGAAATGATAGCGGTCTAACTCTCTTACCAGAGATCGGTAGGAATTGAATGGGCAGTCTGGATCACGAACAATTCCGCCCCTCATGGGAAGAAAAACATCTGATGCTCTGAACTTTGGCTCAATCGCTATCTCCCCCCTTCCATCTAAGTATCCATATTGACCATATGAAATGCCAACATCTGCGTGCAGCCCAATGTAAGGGTATAAAAAGAAGCTTCGTCTATTATTGTTTAGCGTTCCAAACTCAAGTAAGAATGGTACATCCCTAAACTGCAAAAGGGTATCAAACTGAGTGTTTACTACAATGAAGTCGCCTTTGTGAATTCTTGTGCTGCGATTCGAGTTCGCCATATCTATTCTCGGGTATCGTGCAAATTCAATGCGATTTGTTTTTATAATAGCGTATCCATTTCTAAACTTAGCTTGTGTTTGCTTAAAAGGAGTTAACTGATTCCCTTTTTTTGAGAAATACGCTTCTTGATTTAAGCTGTCCTTAACCAGAATCAATCCATCTGAGCAATCAGAAGGAGGGTAGCGGTATTCAAATGGTATTACGATTTCAGCTTTGTAGTTCACAGCTCCGTATTTTCCTCCTTGTCGGCAAACAGTAATGCCATCAGACCAACCTCGAGTAAATTCATTATCATACGCGGGTGGAATTATCCAATCACCATCAATATTCATCCACCCTGATTTACCATCTTTAGAAGCTCTGAAGACATGGTATTTTGTCTCTGTTTGCCTTGGTGTATAGTCTATAAATACAGTATCAATTGGCGCGGATTTTTTCTCTGCTTCTTCTTCTTCAGGTGTTGCGGATGATTTATAAATTGAGGCACATGAGCTTAGCAGCAATGCTGTGAAAAAGATTAATGAAGTGATATTTTTGCTCATTGATTCTGCTTAATGTAAAGGTTTGGCCAAAAGGCTAAGCGGTGCAGCCGAGTAGCTTTGATTTTTAAGCCATACTTAAGTTTTCGTTTTTATCAATGTCTATTGTCGCAGTTGATTATAATTTCTTTTTCCATAGGGTCCAATAAGGTAATACTTGGGCATCCAAACGAAACCCATTGAAAACCAAATATTACCATTGGTTTGTTCTTGAACAAATAGCCAAGCCACTGATTGTTTAATGGCGCAAACGAAGAACTTTCACCTGAATAATACAATCGTTCGTCTATTTTCTGCTTGGATTTGCGATCAATAACCAATAGTCTTAACCCAAATTGCCAATCTTTCTTGGTCAACTTCTGAATGAAGAATTGGTATTTCTGATTTTCAAATTTGTAATGTGTTCCTATGTCATAATGGTAGTCATCATTACCAAAGTTAAAATTCACTTCTGTGCTAATTAAGTTTGATGGGAACTCCGTGTTTTCAATTTTTTCCCAGCTAACTCGCTGCAATTGGTTTTTGACAAATGGATTCTCTTCACCAATATAAACCAAGGTGTTTTCGTAGTAATTTTCAAATCCTTTAAGAAGCTTATTCTCTATTTCAAAACCTATTTGATAGTAATATTCGGGGCAGGGGCATTCTCTTGGCATTGTATAAGCATTTAGCCAAGCCACAACTTTCAAATTACTAAGCGGAATTGAAACAATAATACCTTCAGAATAAGAGTAAATAAAGACTTTTTCCTTTTCAGATATGTTTGTTCGTGCAAGAAATCGGGATCTGTATTTTGAGCCTAGCTCTACGTAACGGTATTTATTGTATTCCTTATTATCATTTTTACTTAAATCTGGTAGAGCCAGAGAGTCAGGGTGCTCGCTTAAGCGGTCTATATCCGAAAGAGATACAAAGCTTGATTCTCTACCTTCTGTTTCTGTAATAGTAAAAACCTTTATTTCTTGCGCTCGGACAGTCATGCTAAGCACTAGTAAGAAAAATAGTGACGAGATATTTCTCACTTTTCTATATTTTAAAAAGTTATTTGTTTGCCACGGTTGTGAATGTTGGTGATTTAGAAGACTATCATTCACTATATTTCAATGTTTGTGATCTCAAAGTTAGGGCAAAAAGATAATTAGATTTAGTAGCTTGTTCTATTTCTTGTCTACGATTTCAGACTAGCTAAAGCTTGGTTTTCAGCATTTCGAGTGCTGTTTATCTATTCTTAAAAATTTCCCCTTTACAGTCTCAGTGTCCCCAATTATTATCGAACAACACCGGGAGTTAAAAACTCAGTAGAGTATCTGTTCTCCTCCGAGTATGGATATACCTTCAATAATTTGCCGGCTTGATTAGAAGATCGAATCTCACCATATTTAGATCCGTAATTTATCTTCAGGAATTCAGATACGGGATTAGGTAAGATGTCCAAAGACCCAGAACTCTCCTCTTTAAGTTTCCCTAAAAGCCTATAAGGTAATGAGTTATCGTAGTTTAAATTTAAAGGTAGATACCTTAACAAGCTATAGTTGAAATTGGCTACATCATGTTGTGTATTCAGATAGATAAAACCATTTTTTTCCCAAGAATTTTCCCCAAGATCAAACTTTGGTCGTAGTGTTGAGCAAAAAACCGAGCCGAAACTAACCATTTTAGATTTATTAAATCGAAGACTTTCAGGTAAGAACCTCTTAACTATTATCTGGATTAGTGATTCGAGAATCTTCAGCGTCTGAGTTAAAAATGAGTAACGAATTGATTAGGTATTCCACTTTATAGTATCTGGTCCGTAATTTGCTTAGCAAAATGGCACATTATTTCAAACGCTTTGCTTGAGGTCCACTTGTCAATTTCTTGGAAGTCGGTGAAGTTCTTCTCTAATTGTTCAAGTTCTTCGCTCCAAGGGGGCAGATCAATGTCGGTCAAGTTTTTTTCCTCAGGCACGAAAAGTAGTAAGCCGTTCTATAGTGAATGAAAGCACGGCAATCGCAGTCAGGTTGCTCTGTAATTTCTTTAATATTGTTTGTTGTAATGCTACTCATATTGACCTACTGAATTTTAAAAACCGTTTTTTTTAGCCTTTAAAGCAGCCATATTCATCTTGGTCAACGAGGTTTAGAAAGTCTTTAAGTTCTCTTACCGATGGTGTTGGTTTGTAGGAGTGCCATTTATCGTCAGCCCGTTTCCAAAATACTTTCCAAACATTTTTACTTTGCACGAAGGTTGCTTTTGCATAGGTGCAAGTCAATATTTTTTTTGGATTATTCCATGCTGGACGGATTTCATTTAAAGTTACAGATTGGTTATTGATTTCATAATTAAGGTCAAGATGATCTCTTATTTCAGGTTCAGGTCTAACTCTTG
>CBFHVV010000096.1:0-10461 GCA_965658965.1 Croceimicrobium sp. | reverse complement strand
GGCTTCAGTAAATTGTCTGTAAAATACATTACCGTATCAGGAACTATAGCAAAACCGGAATCAATAGCCATGGTTAAAGTATCCAACTGATAGCGAAAAAGCGTTCCCAAGCCAGAAGCAAAAGGGTTATTGACGTCCACTTCTCCGGCTCCTAAGACCCATAAATTATTTTCCGCATCTATAACCATGCTATTAGGTTTAACGCCAACTGCTAAATTAGTAACCAGCGTATCTTCTGTGGTTCTTAAAATACTAACCGTGCTGTCTTTTAAAAATGCACCAGTATTACAAACAAAAGCTAAATCATTGTAAACCAGCATCTCGGTGGGGCCAGTGCCCACTTCTACTTCTTCTTTAATATTTCCGTTATTAGCATTAATCACATAAATTCCATCAAAGACCCAAGAGCTGATATAATATTCATCAGGCGATGTTTGCACTATATTCTTGATTTGCATGAAGTTTCCGTGCTGCTTATCAATTTCCAAATTATCTAAATCTGCAAAAATGATTTTATCTGATCCAGGAACCACCATTACTAAACGATTACGTTCTCGATCAATCATCAAGTCATTAAGCTGAGAACCCAAAGGATTGATATTGGCTTTCCGGAAAACATTATTTTCAATAGACTGGGCGGCAACATCGTAATAAGCGAGTGAGCTTATGCCATTTGGCGAGGTACCTTCAATACCCACTATCGCTACTCTGGGCTTTTGTACTTCTACAATAATCTCTTCTTCTTTTTTACACGAACCAAAAAATAGACCGAGGGCTAAAAGAATAAATGTTACTTTCTTCATAATGTTGAAATCCTTTGCGGGTGCTAAAAATAAAGGAAAAAGCTGGTATTTCGCAATTCTATGTAAGAGTAAATTTAATTCCTTTTACTTAGCCATTAATTGCTTGGCGTTAGCTAAAGCAGCTGCCGTAATTTCCTCACCACTTAATAAACGTGCTATTTCTTCAAGTCGTTGGTCAGCACCTAATTCCTGAATATGAGTTTGGGTAGAGCCCTCTGCGTTATCCTTCCAAACTTTAAAATGAGAGTCACTTTTAGCCGCGATTTGCGCAAGATGTGAGATGGAGATAACTTGCATGTCTTGGCCCATTTCCGATAAGATATCAGCAATTTTCCGCGCGGTAGCTCCACTAACCCCAGTGTCTATTTCATCAAAAATAATGGTTGGTAAAGCTTTGGTACGCGACATAATCGCTTTAAGAGCCAACATTACTCTACTTAACTCTCCGCCTGAAGCAATCTTACTTAATAAAGCTGGCTTCTGTCCTAAATTAGCCGAAAAAAGAAAACGAATATCATCTTTTCCAGATGAGCTAAAGTCTTGTGATTCAGTAATTTCTACAATAAACTTAGCGTCTTTCATATTTAAGCCATTTAGAATGGCCTCCAAAGAAGCTTGCAATTCGGCCAAGATGGCCTCTCTAGTTTTTCGTAAAGAATTAGCAGCAATAAGTAATTCAGCGTGTTTATCTGTAATTCGCTTTCGCAGATCGCTAAGCTTATCATCGCGGTTTAAGGCAGCTGCAATATTAGCTTCAATCTCCTCGCGTTTCTTAATCAATTCTTCATTTGAGCTAAGGAGATGCTTTTTTTGTAGCCCCATCAGCAAGCTCAATCTCTGATCGAGTTTATCTTTTTCTAAAGGGTCAAAACTGCTGTCTTCGCTTATTTGTTCTAATTCTGCACGAATGTCCTCAAATTCAATGCTGAGACTGTCCATTCGTTGTGCTAAGCTCTCTAAATTCTTATCAAAACGAGCCACGCTCTTAAGTTGATTTCGGCTTTGTTTCAAGCTATCGCTAATGCCAAAGGGCTCTGACTGGGCTAGGTTTAAAGCTTCTGCAATGGCGGACTCAATACTACCAATATGCTCCAAGCGTGCCAGCTTATCTTCAATTTCTTCTTGCTCACCAGGTATTAACTGAGCGGCCTCCAATTCTTCGAAAAGAAACTGCATATAATCAGCATCGCCTCCTTCCTCTTTCTGCTCCGCTTCCAGCTGAATTAACTCTTTTTGCAGGCCTAGATAAGACCGATATAACTTTTGGTAGGTCTCTTTCGTATCTGAATTAGTGGCAAAACTATCTATCAGTTCTAGTTGAAAGGAATTATTGTTTAATAATAAAGTATCGTGCTGGCTATGCACATCGATAAGCCTTTCGGTAATTTTAGATAAAACATCTAAGCGAACAGGACTATCGTTTATAAAAGCGCGCGACTTACCGCTGGGCTGAATTTCTCGACGAATAATGGTCTCTTCCTCAAAGTCTAAATCGTGATCTTGAAAAGTTGATAAGAATCGCTCCCGCTTTAGGGCGAAAACTCCCTCAATGATGCATTTTTTTTGGGGATTACGCAATGCTTTTAAATCTGCTCGAGATCCTAACAAATGCCCCAAAGCTCCCAATAAAATAGATTTACCCGCACCAGTTTCACCGGTAATCACACTAAAACCTTTCTTGAAGTCTAATTGCAGACTTTCAATTAAAGCAAAATTATCTACCGAAAGCTTTTGTAACATATTTAGCCTTGTCCCATTTTTTGATATTCCGAACTATTATTAGGGTCTAATTCTATCAATACACCTTTTAGGTCTCCAATAGGTATGGACTCCCCTTTAGAAAAAATCTTCACAATTTCTGCCTGTTTGGCATCGAACCACAATTGTAATAAAAAAGAATTACGCCTTTGATCATTTACTTTTTTAAGTGACATCAAAGCAGCTTTGATATTCATTTTTGCCGTTCGGATTTTGCTAGGGTCATGCATCAAATCTAAACCTTGGCGGTGATAAGTGTAAAGACCAACACGGTAATTGTCGAAAGCAGGACTAGATAGGTTATCGCTAAGCCAATAGCGGTTTTTATTACTCCCACCAAAGCTATTCCAACCAGTATTGTTACCAGATTGTGCATTACCAACTATCGTCTGGGCCTGTGTATAATATTCCGTTCCGCCCATTGCAGAATAGGTATCATGATCTAAACCAATAATGATGTAAGTATAATAAGCTAGAACCGAAGTAAGGTTGGAGATATAAGCATTTGGAGCAAAATCTAGTCGATCAAATTCCAAATATTCAAAATCGAAATCATTGTCTTGATGAACAAGAATAGGCGACTTGTAATCAGACTTATAAATAGGACGACTATAGAAAACTTGAATGCTGCCATTAAAGCTATTATTACTACGATTATTAATCGTAATCACAAACTGACAATCAATACGCTCTTCAATTGCATAACTCTCATTGGTCCATTTGCGGTTATTTAAGAACTCACGAATGGTTTTCTCCATATTGTCATAAAGTTGCTTATTGGTAGCTTGAATATTAGGAGTTAGTACTTGTACCCTAGCGTTAAGCTCCTGCGCTTTTAAGCCAATACTAAGAATGATGCTGATGCAGAATATCCAAAATTTCATGCGCTAATTCTTTCTTCAATTTTAAGGGGAGAGCGATTTGCTCTTGGTTCTTACCAATTAAGCGAACTTCATTAGTGTCGTGGCCAAAACCTCTTTCTGAGGCATCCGGGCTGTTTAGAACGATCCAATCACAGTTTTTGGTATCTAATTTTTTGCGAGCGTTTTCAATAGCATTTTCAGTCTCTAAGGCAAAACCGACTACTACTTGATTCTTTCGTTTCTTCGCCGCTAAAGTTTTCAGTATATCCGGGTTTTGCACCAAATCTAAAGACATTTCTGCCGTAGCAGCGTCTTTCTTTATTTTTTGATTTGCAGGATTCTTAGGACGATAGTCAGAAACTGCAGCGGCAAAAATAGCCCAATCTGCCTCTGGGAAAAATGATTGGCTGGCTTGAAGCATTTCCGCGGTACTTTCCACTCTAGTAGTGCTTATGGCTGGATTGGAACTTTCTAGTGCACTTGGTCCTAATACTAAAGTTACTATCGCTCCTTTATTTGCCGCAGCTTCAGCAAGGGCCATCCCCATTTTTCCACTGGAGCGATTGCCGATAAAGCGAACGGGGTCAATAGCTTCAAAAGTGGGGCCGGCTGTAATAAGTACACGCTTCCCCGCCAAGGGTGCTTGAGCGAGAAGGTAGGCATTTACTTGTTTTAGTATTGTTTCTGGCTCAGCCATACGCCCTTCCCCTTCTAAGCCACTGGCCAGTTCTCCACTTTCGGCTGGAATAAGTTGATGACCAAAAGATCTAAGTGTTTTAATATTGGCGCGGGTAGCTGGATGTTTATACATATCCAAATCCATAGCCGGAGCAAAAAACACAGGGCATTTTACCGAAAGGTAAACAGCCATTAAGAAATTATCTGATTGACCTTGCGCAATTTTGGAAAGACTATTAGCCGTTAGTGGCGCTAGAATCATTAGATCAGCCCAAAGGCCTAAATCAACGTGGTTATGCCATTCTCCACTTTCGCTTTCTTTATCGAAATACTCCCAGTACACCGGGTTTTTACTCAGGGTAGATAAACTTAGGGGAGTTACGAAGTCGCGAGCACTGGGGCTTAAAACCACACGAACCTCGGCACCAGCTTTTATTAGCAAGCGCACGAGGTACGTAGTCTTGTAGGCGGCAATACCACCAGTAACTCCTAGTAGTATTTTTTTTCCGCTAAGCATCTTTTTAGTCTTCTTCTTCCTTAAGCTCTTCTGGTCTGCGGAAATAAATATTACTTTCTTTCCATTCTGTGGCAGCGATATGATGTGCTTTAGGCAGGCCTTCGTAGAAACGAGATACTTCGATTTGCTCTTTATTTTCGAAAATTTCCTCTAATGATTCATTATTAGTAGCAAATTCTTCCAACTTATCATGCAATTCAATTTTGATATCCTCCGCAATTTGATCGGCACGTTTAGCTAAGATACTTACTGCCTCATAAATGTTTTGAGTTTGCGCATCAATATCATTGTGATCACGTGTAATGGTACTGCGTGGTGCATCTACTTTTTTGAAATCCATATAGTGAATTTATGATTGAATTTTAAAACTATTAATTTCTGCTTGTATAGTAGAGAATAAAATCTCTAACTCTTTATTATATTTACTCTCAGCGTAAGCCTCTTTAAACTCTAAATAAGAGGTTTTACTTTCTATCAAACGCTGAAGTTTTTTATCTTCTATACTATTCTTCGCTAAGCGGTAAGCTGCTACACTGCGGTAATACATGCTTTCCTCGCGAAATTCTGTATCAGGATATTCATCTAAAACAATATTAAAGCTCACAACTGCCGATTGATATTGCTCCATATCAAAATATAAGTGGGCTCTTTCAAATGCTTTACGCTCTAATTTAGCTCTTAACTCCTCAATTAGTTCGTTAGCGCTTAATAACTTATCGCTACTCGGGTATAAGTTTGCAAAAAGCTGTAAATCATTAATAGCACGGTAGGTAAAGTCCTGATCTAAACTGTAAGCTGGCGATTCTAAATAATGACAATAGCCAATCATGTAATAAGCCAATTCGGTTTTTGGATGATTGGGGAATGTTTTTGCGAAATTCTTGAAGTGGTAGGCTGCCAGTATAAAGTCTTTCAGCTGATAGCTGGTCATTGCGTAGTAATAATAAACCTCTGCAGCGTTTTCTGTTCCGCGATATAATATCAGTAGCTCGTCGAATAAACCATAAGCTTTATCGTATTCAGCATCGTCGAAATACTCAATTGCCTTTTTGTATTTGTAGTCAATATCAGGGCTTTTCAAAACTTTCTGATACTCATTACAAGATGCAAAAGTAAATAGCAGGGCAAAAATACTCAGGTATTTGAAAGTGTTCTCCATAAATCAGCTGGCAAAAGTACAAATTTGGCTTGAATAATCTAGGAAAAAACGACGAGTCCCACTGCTTATTCTGTTAGAGCGCGGAATTTTTCATCTGCAAATATTTCGCTGGCTAAAATCTCACGAGTATTATTTGGAAAATTCACTCTAATATTTTGTTCTTTTTCAACCCAATCTTTAAGCGCAACAAGATTTTTAAGATTAAGCTCTTTAAGAACTGGTACCCCTAGCTGAGCCAAAGCACTAGCATTACAATATTGTTCATACTGACCTTTAATGGGGATCACTAGCAGTTTTTTACCTAAATATAAAGCCTCAGATGGTCCCTCAAAACCTGCCGAGCAAAGCAGTCCAGCGCTAGAAGACATACTCTTGGTGAATTCTTGAGCACAAATCGCTTTTATGGCTACATTAGCTTCTCTTCTATTAGTCTTTGCCTTAGGGCTGAAAAGTTGCCACTCTACCTCAGTAATATTTTTCAGAATTCCTATCAATCGCTCATCTGCATAAGCGGGTAATAAACTGTGTAATGGCCCTTATTACTTTTTATCGCTGTGCGAATATCGGAGCGGATTACTGGTGTGGTAATAAATTGATCATAGTTGCTAAAATGGAAAGCAAGCTGCCTTTTTGTAGGTGCATAATAACGTAAGATTAACTCACCTAAGAGACTCTTTTTTTCTGGCCGTGGACTAGCTTTTGAGAGAAAAGCCGCTTGGTGACTGAGGCTAATTATAGGCCTATTTCGTAGTTTACAAGCCCAAGCCGTAACTGCCTCAAAGTCATTTATTACTAAGTCGTATTGCCAAACAGAAATATGTAGTATCTCTTTAAATAAACCTAATAAATTATTATTAATCAATGTTTTAAAATAACTTAAACCTCCTTTTTTGGTGTAGTAAAAAACTAAACCCTTAAATTGATATCGGATCGGATCTGGAAGCTTTACTTGTCTTTGAGTACCGCTAATTAAAATATCTACCTCGGCAAATTCTTTCAAAAGAGGGACTATCTCTAAAGCACGCGCTGCATGTCCGTTTCCTGTCCCTTGAAAAGCGTAAAGTATTTTCTTTTTAGGAACCAAGTTCTTTTTCTTTTTGGGTCACTTTAGCAATAAGTTTTTCCACGTTTAGCTCTTCCAGGCTAGCTTCTTCTTCCTCTAATGGCAAGAGCTCCTTTTGATATTGATATAAAGTCCATCGCTTTCCATCAAATTCTAAGGCACTTAGGTTTTCAATCCAATCGCCAGAATTTAGATACCAACAAAACCCTTTTTCGCTTTCAACTTTGCGTATTTGGGGTTGATGAATATGACCACAGATAACATATTGATAGCCTTGTTCTATTGCTAGTTCACTTGCCGTGCTTTCAAAACTATTTATATAGCTTACCGCTCGCTTCACCCCATTTTTTATAGCCTTTGAGAAGCTATATCGCTCCTTCCCTATTTTTTCTAAATACCAGTTCACTATGCCATTTAGTCGAATCAACAAATCATAGCCCCAGCCTCCCAGTTTAGCTAGCCATTTGGCTTTTTGAATTGAATGGTCGAAGATATCACCATGAAAAAACCACGCAGAGCCTTCGGGTAGTTCAAGTACCAGTTTATCTAAAAGAGCAATATTTCCCATTTTAAAATCAGAGAAACGTCTTAAAGCCTCATCGTGGTTACCAGTGAGGTAATAAACTTTCGTTCCCTTTGAGGCCAAGGCTAAGATCTGTTTAAGAACTTTTAGGTGGCTTTTCGGGAAATAACGTTTTCTAAATTGCCAAATATCAATAATATCACCATTGAGTATCAGTTTCTCTGGCCGAATACCTTTTAGATAGTCACTTAATTCTTTTGCTCTGCACCCGTATGTTCCGAGATGTAAATCCGAAAGCACAACAATGGGAATGTCGCGTTTTGCCATGTGGTTTTATGCAAAAATGCTTCTCTAAGTTTAAGTCTGTATTAATGAGAGGTTAAGCTCTTGATTTAATAAAATTTTACTTCTACTCTTCTTTAAG
The DNA here is from genome assembly GCA_965658965.1 of Croceimicrobium sp. Lineage (GTDB taxonomy): Bacteria > Bacteroidota > Bacteroidia > Flavobacteriales > Schleiferiaceae > Croceimicrobium. The sequence continues at coordinate 2,673 of CBFHVV010000096.1, read as the reverse complement.
AACGCTTATAATGTGGTAATTTTAGGTCAAAATTTACCCTATGGAACTTATTGAGTTAGAAGATCACTTTAATACCGCTGGAGGACAATTTATAAGCAGCGCCTTTACCATGCAGAAAAAATTGGAGGGTATCAAGGCCTTTGTATTTGATTGGGACGGCGTTTTTAATGATGGTTCAAAGCTCTCTACTGCTGGTAGTGGCTTTTCGGAAGTAGATAGTGCTGGAATGCGTCTATTACGCTACGCATATTTTTTAAAAAACAAACATAACGTACCTCTAGCCATTATTACTGGGGCAGAAAACCCTAGTGCTAAGTGGTTTTTAGAAAAACAAAGTGGCAATGCTCTCTATCAAAAGGCAATAGATAAAAATGTGGCCCTGCAGCATTTTTGCAATAAACACAGCCTAAAGCCCAGTGAAGTATGTTTTGTTTATGATGACGTGATTGACTTGAAAATTGCCAATCAATGTGGGCTTAAATTTTGTATTGGCCGTTTAGCTAACCCATTGTTTATGAATTATGTAGAAGAACACGGTCTGGCTGATTATATCACCGCGAGTCAAGGAAATGAACATGGCGTTCGCGAAGTTTGTGAACTATTGGTTGGCCTTTATGGTAATTATAGCCATTGTATTGACAGCCTTTTGCAGGTTGATGCCAGCTACCGTAATCATCGAGAAGAATTGATGGGTTTTAAACCAGATTTTTTTGAAATAGACGGAACAGATGTCATCATAGCTTAATTGTCAATCTTTTTTATTTGGTTTGCGTTAATTAAACAATAGAAAAATTATGAAAAAAATCAGCCTATTCATTCTGGCCTTGGGCCTAAGTTTTGCCAATGCTCAGGAGCTGCCCGCACCGAGCCCTAGCGCTACTTTATCTCAAAGAGTTGGCTTAACAGATTTCACCATCGAATATAGCCGTCCTGGAGTAAAAGATCGTGAAATTTTTGGCGCCTTGGTTCCTTACGGAGAAGTGTGGAGAACGGGTGCAAATAAAGCTACAAGCATCGAATTTAACACCGAGGTAACTTTCGGTGAAACTAAGGTTGCCCCTGGTAAGTACAGCATCTTCACAGAGCCAAATGCCGGCAAATGGATGTTCATGTTAAACAAGGAAACCGAACTTTGGGGAGCAGCTGATTACAATCCTAAAATGAATGTGCTTAGCATGTCAGTTCCTGCAGGTAAGGTTAAAATGGTTGAAACATTCACTATTGACATTAACCACATCAGCAGCACTGGTGGACATTTGGAAATAAGCTTTGCAGATTCCAAAATAGCCGTTCCTTTTAAAGTGGAGACGAACAAAAAGGCTATGTCCAATATTAAAGAGGCTTTAGCTAATAGTCCAAAGGATAAATTATGGATGGTTAACCGTAATGCTGCGAATTATTATTTAAACAATAATATGGATAAGGAAAAAGCGCTAGAGTTTATCCAAACTTCCGTAAAATTAAACGCAGACAGCTGGTACAGCCATTATGTACATGGCGAAATCCTTTTCGCTTTAGGTAAGAATAAAGAAGCGGCATCTGCTGCCAAAAAAGCCATGGAGATTGGACAAAAAAGTGCTGAAGAAGCTGGTAAAGAATTCGGATACACTGAGATGTTAGAAGAAGCAATGACCAAATGGTCGAAAGCTTAATTTAAGTTCACCGCTTGCAAATCGTTGAACGATGGGCCCTAGTGATAATCGCTAGGGCTTTTTTTTTCTCAAAGCACATTTTGGGGATATTTAAACAATTTTCGCCCTGCTGCATTTCATAACATAAACAAGATATTTCCACATTGAAAAAATTAAACTTCACCATCGCAGGTTATAATGCCTTGCCTATAGCTGCAGATCTTAGTATGCCTGATCAAACCAGCAATATCAAAGGGCTTGCTGTTTATGCTCATGGCATTAATGGTTTTAAGGATTGGGGTGGAATGAATAAAATTGCCGCAGAATTTAGCAAAAAAGATTGGGCCTTCTTAAAGTTTAATTTTGCCTATAATGGCACCACCCCTGCTCGGCCGGAAGAGTTTTTTGATTTGGATATTTATGCCGAAGATTCTTATTTAAAAAGGCAATTTGACCTAGAGCAAGTTTTCACTTTCGTTGAAGCCATTCTAGAGCCGCGCATAGAGCTCAGCTTTAGCAAAATTGTTTTGATTGGTCATAGTCGCGGAGGGGCGGATGCCATATTGTTTGCGCCTAAGAACGAGCGTCTCCGTGGTTTGATCACTTGGGCTTCCGTTGCGCATGCCCAAACACCTTGGTCTAAATTAAATGCCGACGAAATGGAGGCTTGGAAAAAGGAAGGTGTTTATTATCGTAGAAATGGACGTACCAAGCAAGAGATGCCGATTGCATATTCGCTTTACCAAGAGTGGCAAGAAAACAAGAGTATATTGGATGTAGAAGCTTCCAGTCGGAGGATTGATATACCTTGGCTAATTGTGCACGGCGATGAAGATGAAGCCGTTTTTGTTAAAGATGCTTATACCCTAAAAGAATGTAACCCGGAGGCAAAAGTTGCAATTATTGAAGGTGCGAACCATACTTTCGGCCGTTCTCATCCTTATCAAGAAGGAGAGCTACCGACCCATTCGCAGGAAATGCTGCAGGCTACTTTTAACTTTTTGGAGGAACTTTAATAATCCGGTATTTATCGGATTCCAAA
>CBFHVV010000095.1:0-10547 GCA_965658965.1 Croceimicrobium sp. | reverse complement strand
TGTGGATGATCCGCTATAATTTGGCCTATGTTTTAATAGCCGGACTGGTTTCTCTGATGTCTAAGCCCATCGTAGATTTACTAAGTGGTGAACGTTTTCCAAAAATTGATTTGGGTCGCAATTTAGCCGCCATCTTAACACTTCTTCTACTTTTAAGCATTGTAGCTGGGATAATCGGACTTTTTGCTCCTGTGTTATTAGAGGAGATCCAAGCTCTCAGGGAAGTTGATTTTGAGGGACTCTTCGGACAATTTAAAATTGAATTGCAAAGTTATATTTCTAGTATCGGACTTTCTACAGGCTTGGATTTTCATGTACCTAGTCAAGATGAAATAATTCCACAAATGGGTGACCTCATTAATATGGAAAAGCTTACCGACACCTTCACTAATTTGATTGGCGGACTGGGAAATCTGGCTTTTGCTATTTTTAGTATCCTTTTCATCTCCTTTTTCTTTTTAAGAGAACGAAATCTCTTCCGATCCATCATAATGGCTTTTGTACCCCAAAAATTTGAAGATCGCATAGGTAAGATTTACCCACGCCTACGCACTAATATTAGTCGCTATTTTGTGGGACTACTTATCCAAGTCACCATCATTACTACCCTCGTAACCTTAGGTTTAAGATTAGGCGGTTTCCATAATACTATTGTAATTGGCTTTTTTGCGGGTTTAGTAAATATCATTCCCTATTTAGGGCCGGTGATTGGGCTTTCTTTTGGTATTACCTTAGGTTTAGCACAGGCATTAGCAGACGATTCTATGGCCTTAGGGCCAGCTTTTTTTGTTATAATTATTGTTTTCGGTATTGTCCAACTTTTAGATAATTTTATAACCCAGCCTTTTATTTTCTCTACCAGTATTAAAGCACACCCGCTAGAAATATTTTTAGTAATTTCTTTTGCCGCTTCTATTGCTGGAATTACTGGGATGATAGTAGCCGTGCCTTTTTACAGTGTTTTAAGACTGTTAGCAGGTGAGTTTTTAGGACATATTAAGTTTGTGCGATGGCTCATCCCACTCGAAAAATCTAAACAAAATGCCAAATTTAGGTCCACTGATTGAGCAAGCTGAAAGTCAAGACTTTATTAGTGAAAATCTCAAAGAAAACACTAGCACTTTACTTTTCAAATATGGAAAAGATGCGGCAAAAAGGTTATTAATCGAGCAAATCGCGGCCAGACAGAAAATTCGTAAAAAGCTGCCCGACTTTTACCAAAACACTGCCCTCCTCTTACCGCCCAGTGAAAATCTTGAGCAATGCACCAGCAGTGAGCTAGCCCAGTTTAAGTCAGAATTATTTACCGGATATCATACTTTTAGTGATTTAACTGGTGGTTTAGGCATTGATTTTATCCACTTTTCGAAAAAGTCAAAAGAGAGTACTTACGTAGAGCCCAATGCCAGTTTATTTGATTTGGCCTGCTATAATTTCCAAAAGCTAGACTTGCAGTTTCAAGCTTATAATCAGAAAGCGGAAGATATACTGGAAAGTCTTCCCTTTCAAGATCTGATATATATAGACCCATCTCGCCGTGACGGAAACCATAAAAAGATTGTAAGCTTAGAAGAATACCTCCCTTCTATCTTTGAGCTTTATGCAAGTTTAGCTTCTAAATGCCAGCGACTCATCATCAAATGTAGTCCGCTTATTGAATGGCGCAGTTATTTGGAAAAACTCCCTCACTGTGAGGAAGTTTTAATACTTAGTCAGAGGAACGACTGCAAAGAAATTTGCTTCTGCTTAAATTTTAATTTAGATCCCAAGCAAATCGCGGTTAAGCTTAAAACTTATAATATTGAGGATACTGGCCTTCAAATATTTATCAACAATATTTCTGATCAAAAAGCGGTCTCCTTTGGTTCGATAAATAATTACCTCTATTTACCCAATAGTAGTATTTTAAAATCTGGCTTGATGGATTCTGTAGCAGTTGAATACGGATTATCCAAATTGGCGAAAAATACCAATGTCTACAGTTCCGACGAAGTTTACAAAGATTTCCCTGGCAGAATTTGGTCTGTAAATCAAATACATAAGCCTTATTCTAAGGAGCTAAAGGGCCGACAATTTAATGTGGTAAGTAGAAACTTTTTTGATAAAGCATCCACGATTGAAAAAAAACTTAAAATTAAAAGTGGCGGGGCAAAATACTTAATCGCACTCAATACCATGGACTCTCCTTATTTTATTGAAGCGAGTTTAATTAAAGCCCATTCATAAACTAATTAACAAGGCGCTTTTATCTGGCTTATAGAGAAAAAGGAATTTTCTAAGAGTTTTTTTTCTACATTTATTGCCCTAGTGGAACTAATAAGGACTTACATACTTTGGGGACTATTAATTTTTAGTCCCAGCCTGTGGGGACAGGCTATTTTTGTATCTAACGAGGGACAGTGGCAGGGAGATTTTCAAAGTAAAATCGAACTTAGCCAAGGTTCTATCTTTCTAGATGCAGATGGTTACGTGGCTAGTTTTCTCGAAATCCCCCATAATCATGATCACGGTGCTGATCATCACTCAGCCCATTCTTTTGAACTTAATTCCTATCGAATGAGCTTTCTTGGCCGAAACCAAGAGGCTAAATGGACAGGCAAGGGAGAGCAGTTTTATCCACGCCATTATTTCTTAGGTAATAAGCAGAGTAAGTGGCGCAGTAATGTAAGTTCTTATTCTCAAGCAGAAATATCTAATATTTATCCAGGAATCACAATCGAGATGCTGGAAGTAGAAGATAAGTTGAAGTATAATTTTATTTTGGAGCCTAATGCTGACCCTAATTTAATTAGGATGCAATACGAAGGTTTGAAAAGCCTTCAACTAAAGGAAGGAGTACTACATATAGAAACAGCTGTTGGCACAGTAAAGGAGACGATTCCCTTAGCTTATCAAATTATTGATGGCGAGAAAGTGCGCGTGAAGTGTGAATATGAAATAAAAGATAATACAGTTCAGTTTAAACTTGGGAGATATAAAAAGGAAAAGGCTTTAATTATTGACCCTGTTTTGGACTTTTCAACTTTTTCGGGCAGCGGTGACCTAAACTTTGGAAACAGTGCCACCTATGGCGATAACGGCAGCATTTATGGAGCCGGCGTGAATTTTGGTATTAATTACCCCGTAACCAATGGTGTGTTTCAAGCAAGTTTTGAAGGCGATAGTGCTTTTAATGTGGACGTCTCAATTAGTAAATTTGATGCTACAGGCAGTCAGCTTTTATACGCAACTTATCTGGGCGGAAGAGATATTGAAGTAGTGCATTCCATCATCTCCAATGAAGCTGGAGATTTATACATTTTAGGAAATACGGGTTCTTCAAACTTCCCAGTTTCTAGTGATGCCTTCCAAAAAATATACGGTGGTGGAAGTTTTCAAAGTTCTTTCGCTTTTAATGATTTCGACCATGGTAGTGATTTATTTATTGCCAAAATTTCATCCGATGGTAGTGAGCTTCTGCACTCCACTTTTTGGGGCGGTTCAAATAATGACGGACTGAATAAGGAGATCTACAAAAATTACGGAGACCATTTTCGTGGCGAAATAATTTTAGATGAGAATGAAAATGTACTCATTGTAAGCAGTACCAACTCAACCGACTTACCTTTAAATGATGCAAATTTGCTCATTCGTAATGAGAATTCACAAGAAGCCCTCATCGGTAAATTTAACCCTAGCTTAGGCTCACTATTATGGGCCAGCTATTTTGGTGGTAGTGGTGCAGAAACAGGCTACGCAATTAAAGAATTTGATCACAAGGTTTTTATAACCGGAACCACAGGCAGTGATGACTTAGAGATTAGTCCTAATGCTCTAAACGTCAGCCGACAAGGAAACTATGATGGCTACATTGCTAGTTTTAAAGCTAATAATGGTAGTCTTTTAAATGCCACTTACTACGGTACTCCAAAAGAAGACCAGAGCTTTCTGATGGATTATGATTATGATGGAAATATCTACATATTCGGTCAAACAAAAGGGATTATCAGTATTAGTCCTTCGGTTTATTCCCAACCTAGTTCAAGGCAGTTTTTGGCAAAAATAGATAGCTCGCTAGCTTCAGTATTATGGCAAACAGCCTTAGGAAGCGGTCAAAATAAGCAAGACATTGTTCCGAGTGCTTTTATGGTAGATGAATGTTTAAATATTTATTTATCAGGTTGGAGTGGTCAGTCCAATACGACTGGATTGCCAGCCATTCCCAATGGCAATACTTTTGCCTTGCCCACTACCCAAGATGCTTTTCAAACTAATACCGATGGAAGCGATTTTTATTTTATGGTTTTAGGCCATAATGCCAGCCAGCTGCAATATGCAAGTTACTTTGGAGGTTCGGATTATGAGCATGTAGATGGTGGTACCAGTCGCTTTAGTAAAGATGGAACTATCTATCAGGCAGTCTGCTCCAATTGTAATAATAATAGTTTCCCAACTTCCCCTACTGGTTATAGCCCCAACAGCGGAAGCATCACCTGCAATATGGCCGTTTTGAAATTTAGCTTTCAACAGATTTTAGAGGCTGATGCTCAAATTAACTTTACCACCGAAATTGATAGCCTCTGTGATGCTCTAAAAGTGAATTTTCAAAATGCGAGTAATAACGCTACTAATTATGAATGGTCTTTTGGAAACGATAGTAGTTCCACTGACTTTAATCCTAGCGTTACTTACAGTGAATTAGGAACTTATAAAGTTACTTTAATTGCCCACGATACTATTTGCAATATCTCGGATACCACTGAAATTGAGATTATTCACGATAAAATAAGTGAACCCCTCGCCGATTTTAAAAGTGACTATATTGCCTGTGATAGTAAACTTGAAGTGGATTTTGATAATTTAAGCAGACGGGCGAATCGCTTTTACTGGGATTTCGGTGACGGAACTACCAGTACCGATTCTTCCCCAAAGCATAGTTTTAGCAATTTCCAAGACTATCAAGTAATGCTGATCGCAGAAGATAGTGTTTGCTTCCGGGCTGACACAATTTATCAATTTGTAAGTTTTAATGACTCTGCTAATTCTCCTACTATTGTTCCGAGTATTAGTACATGTAGCAATGGTGAGATTGATATTACTATCGAAAATGATAAGCCCTGGTTCGTTTATAACTGGCAGGTTGAGTCGAAAAATTACGCTGGACATAAGCCTCCAATTAAATTTGATAAGCCAGGAGAAAAAAGCTTTAGTGTAATTATAAACGATACTCTCTGCAACCGCGAATACATTCAAAATTTTGAAATCACCCTGAGTGAAATTAGAGAAGAAATTTATCTCCCAAATGCTTTCAGCCCCAATGGTGACGGTTTAAACGACAGTTTTGAAATATTTGGAGACCCCTGTTCGGACGAAGCTAGTTTAAAAATATTCAATCGCTGGGGTGAAATTGTTTACGAAACCAATAAACCTTACAGTAAGTTTTGGGACGGAAACATTCAGGGTAAATCTGCACCTAGTGGGGTCTATACTTTTATTATTATCGATTCAGGCCGAAAAGAACAAGGCTTTTTAAGCCTTATTCGTTAAATAAAATATCTCTTTCTAAATTAAGGTTGTCGATAAAATTCCTCGCGTTTTCAATATCCTCTTGAATAATTCGATCTTCTTCAATAAAAGGAATCTCGGCTCTAAAGGCATTTAAAAAAGACTCTAAAAAAGGAGAGGTCTTTCCATCGCGGAAGAACAAGGCTTGAGAAGCAGTTAGTAGCTCAATTGCCAGTATCGTTTTTATATTGTCTAAAACCTTTTGCAGCTTCGTAGCAGCATTAGCCCCCATACTTACATGATCCTCTTGACCATTTGAAGATACAATGCTGTCAATAGAAGATGGGGTACAATATTGCTTATTTTGACTCACAATAGAGGCAGCCGTATACTGAGCGATCATCAATCCATTATTTAAGCCTGGTTTGGCTACCAAAAATGCTGGTAGCTCTCTTTGGCCACTAATGAGTAAATAAGTGCGGCGCTCGGAGATACTTCCTAATTCTGCCAAAGCCATAGCAAAAGAATCTAAAGCTAAAGCAAGAGGCTGTCCATGAAAGTTACCGCCAGAAATAATTTTATCCTCCTCTGGAAAAATAGTGGGATTATCTGTCACTGAGTTTAACTCTGTTTCAAAAACAGAAGCCACATAGGAAATTAAATCCTTAGAGGCGCCATGAACTTGAGGAACACAGCGGAAGGAATAGGGATCTTGAACATGTTTTTTCGGACGCGTGATTAGTTCACTTCCTTCTAATAAACTAAGAATATTTGAAGCTGTGCTAATCTGCCCATTATGAGGCCTAGCATAGTGTATTAAAGCGTCAAAAGGCTCTGGCCTTCCGTCGAAACCTTCTAGCGAAAGGGCGGCACCAATATCGGCGAGATACATTAATTTTTTTGCTTCAAAATAGCCATTGATGCCTAGGCCCAGCATAAACTGCGTACCATTTAATAATGCCAGTCCCTCCTTAGATTTTAACTTTATCGGATTTCTACCAAACTCATTTAATACCTCTGCGCTGGTTTGCCAAGCTCCTTTGTGGTAAACTTCTCCCTCCCCCATCAAAGCCAAAGACAAATGCGCTAAAGGAGCTAAATCTCCTGATGCACCTAATGAACCCTGCTCAAATACTTTTGGAAAGATATTGTTATTGTAGAAAAATAGTATCTGCTCTAATAATTCTACCCGTACTCCCGATTTCCCTTGAGAAAAAGCTTTTGCCTTTAAAACTAACATCGTGCGCACAAAATTTGGATCTATCACTGCTCCGGTTCCACAGGCATGTGATTTCACCAAGTTTTCTTGTAGCTTCTCTAAATCCTTACCTTCAATCGCTACATCGCAAAGAGAGCCAAAACCTGTATTAATACCATAAATCGCGTCTTCTTGGGTTTCCATTTTCGCATCGAGATAGTCTCTCCCGGCTTGCACTTTTTGAGCTGCTGATTTAGAAAGACTAAGTTGATAAGGCTCCTTTAAAATGGTATATAAATCGGCTAGGCTTAAGTAGCCGCTTTTTATTTTGTAGGTATTAGTGCTTTCCATATGTGTTTGATTCTGAGCTGTTAAACTTTTCCAATAATTCGATTCTTCCCATTTCCGACTGTTCACCGCTTTTCATGTCTTTAAGGGTAAATCGACCGCTTGACATTTCATTAGAGCCTATCATCACAACAAAAGCGATGTCCTTCTTATTGGCGAAAGCCATTTGCTTTTTTAGCTTGGCCGCATCTGGATAAACCTCAGACTTCACGCCTATTTTACGCAATTCCTGCGCAAGCTTCGTACAGTATAAAGATTCTTCTTCTCCGAAATTAATAAAGAGTATTTCTGTCGTCTCAGACTGTAATTGGGGAATTAAGTTTGCTTCCATTAAAGCAAGTTCAATTCGATCTAATCCAAATGATATTCCTACTCCTGGCATATCTTTCAAACCGAAAATCCCCGTTAGGTCGTCATAACGGCCACCACCACCAATAGAACCTATATCTACACCTTTGGCTTTGACCTCAAAAATGGCCCCGGTATAATAATCCAAGCCTCTAGCCAAGGTGAAATCAAAATACAATTGTTGGTCTAAATTTAATTCCTGCGCTTGGTTTAAGATGAAATTTAAATCAGCCAGGCCTTCTGCACCAATTGCAGAATCTCCAATTAATTCTGGTAGTTTATCCAACATCTCTTGGTTTGAGCCTTTCAGAGAAGCAATACTGCTTATTGCCTCTTCTGCCGCAGTACCCATATTCTTCGATTTCATCTCCTTTATTACTCCCTCTAAACCTATTTTATCAAGTTTATCAAGAGCTATAGTAAAGGCGGCAAAATGCTCACTTAGGCCAAATCGCTCAACAATTCCGGCCAGAACTTTTCGATGATTCAAACGAATTTCTACCGGTAATTTCAATTGTTCAAAAACCTCACTGTAAATTGAGATAAAATCAAGCTCCAGTAAGAGTGATTCTGAGCCAACCACATCCGCATCACATTGATAAAACTCCCTGAAACGTCCTTTTTGTGGACGATCCGCTCGCCAAACTGGCTGAATCTGATACCTCTTGAAAGGAAATACTAACTCATTACGATTTTGGACTACAAAGCGGGCGAAGGGTACTGTTAGATCATAGCGCAAAGCTTCTTCTACATTTTGAACTAAAGATTTTTCTGAATCAAGACCGGTAGCCAGCGCCTTGGCTAATTTATCTCCCCGGGGAAGAATCTTAAAAATTAAGCGGTCACCCTCTTCGCCGTATTTTCCGGTTAAAGTGGATACCTTTTCCATCGCTGGTGTTTCAATCGCTTGAAAACCATACCTTTTAAATGAATCCTTTAAAATATTCAAAATATACTCACGATTCAGCATCGACTGAGGAAGCTGATCACGCGTACCTTTGGGAAGAGAGGGACTGTAAGACATAAAAAAATTTGCTGCGAAAATAGCCAAAATTAAGCGGCTCGACCTTGCGATTGAGAGCAAAATATATTGCCTCGCTTGGGAAACTTAGCTCGTCTAAATATTAGGGATTATTAAGTTAAAACATCATCACTCCCTTTAAACTGTTGCGGAATGGTGAAGATTTTTAAATCCCGTAAAGCTTAGACTATCACTTTAGTTTGCAATCTAATAGGGCTTCATTATAAAGAGTAGATGATTTAAAGAAATACCAGCTTAAGGAGTTATTCGCATAATTTTCCAGTGGATTTTCTTCTGAAAAGTAAATAGCCGACCAGGCTTCAATACCAAAGTGCTGGTAAGTTAAAAGCGCAAGACAACGAGCTTTATGGGGTGTAATTTCCCCGGTAAGCGATTTATCATTTCTAAACTGACGCACAATTCTTTTAGTAATTTGATCCAGGTAACAGTTAAAGGTCGTGCTGGATATTTTATCATATAAAATTTGAGGCCATTGTGGCGAACCTTCACGAAAGTGGACCGAAAAAGTATCACCAATTTTAAGCGGCATACCATTGCCTGCCAACATTTGCACGCCTACTCCGCGCACATAGGCCTTATCTGAGTAATACTCCTCCCCCACTTTAAATCGGTAAACAATTCGATTTCTTTCCAAGCCGGTAACTTCAGCAATGCTGTAACTCGGCTGATTTGTGATGTAATAAGAAAGGCCAAAACGGTAAAGGTAAATGCTACAGAAAGCGAGGAAAATTATACTAATAAGACTAATAATCGCTGCACGATAGGCCCTATTTTGTTCTTCTTGTTTTTGCTCTCTTCTTAGTGCCGCTCTCTTAAATGCTTTTTTCTTCGCTTTTTCCTCCGCTGCTTTTTTTAATAGTTCATATAAACGCTGGCGCTCCTCCTCGCTTAAGTGCTGGTTTTGTTTTTTTGTTTTTCGATAACCACTTATAACTTCATAAGCCTCAACAATTTCTTTGAATTTCTCTTTGCCATTCGGGTTCAAATCAGGATGGTATCGCATAGCCATTCGGCGATAGGCCTTTTTTACCTCTTCTTTTGAAGCATCCGCTTTTAAACCTAAAATTTTATAGTAATGATCCAAAAAAGCTTAATATTTGTCCATTTAGACTCTAAAAATACTCTGATAAATCCTTAACTTGACCATTATTAACGAAACTATTTTATGCCAGTCATTATTTTAATCATTGTATTAGCCCTCATTTTTATTTTTTTCGGCCTCTTTATCGTTAAGCAACAGCAAATTGCAGTTGTAGAACGTTTTGGGAAGTTCTTAAATGTTCGTTCACCGGGTATTCACATTCTAATACCTCTAGTAGACCGAGTTGCTGGTAGAGTTAATTTAAGAATACAACAATTAGATGTGCTGGTTGAAACGAAAACCAAGGATGACGTTTTTGTTCAAATGAAGGTTTCGGTGCAGTATATGGTTTTGGATAATGCAGTTTATGACGCCTTTTATAGACTGGAAAATCCCCAGGCTCAGATTACCTCCTATGTTTTTGATACTGTAAGAGCCGAAGTTCCAAAATTACGCCTAGATGATGTTTTTGAAAAGAAGGACGATGTGGCGATTGCGATCAAAAGAGAACTAGAAGAAGCGATGACAACTTACGGATATGGCATTATTAAAGCTTTAGTAACGGATATAGACCCAGATGAAGAAGTGAAAAACGCCATGAACCGAATTAACGCTGCGGAAAGACAAAAAGTAGCGGCAGAATACGATGGCGAAGCTGAGCGAATTCGTATCGTTGCTAAAGCTACCGCAGAAGCAGAAAGTAAAAGACTACAAGGACAAGGTATTGCTGATCAAAGACGAGAAATAGCCAGAGGTTTAGAAGAGTCGGTAGAGGTATTAAATAAAGTGGGGATTAACTCGCAAGAAGCCTCAGCGCTAATTGTTATTACCCAGCATTACGATACTTTACATGCCGTAAGTGAAAACACCCAAAGTAATTTAATTTTACTACCAAATTCACCTAATGCGGCTAGCAATATGTTAAATGATTTGGTAAGTTCTTTTGCCGTTGGTAACGAAGTAGCGAAGATGAACCCTAAAAAAGATTCACTAAACGATGCGTAATAAAATACTAGCTATAATCTTTGGTTTGCTCTTTTTCCTTA
>CBFHVV010000094.1:0-10600 GCA_965658965.1 Croceimicrobium sp. | reverse complement strand
ACTTAAAGGCGACGGGAGTCTTGGATGGAGACATTATTTTTCGGATTTTAGGTGAGAATTATTTAAAATGCAAAGCTATGCTCTTCTCAGCGCACAGGAACGATTTTTAACTTAAGAAAGCCTAAAACTTGAGAGTTAAACTAAAGGCCTAAAACATAAGGAATTGCAGTACTTCCTGAAAAAGCTACCTAAAAAAGAGACCACTCTGGCTGCCGGTAATCGTTTTATCAACTTTCTTCCTGCAGTACAGTCTCTTCTCTTGCAGCCATCTCCGCTTGCTCTTCTTGCGTGTAAATTACCCCACCATCTTTTCGGATTACCAAAGTTTCAGATACCCGTTGAGAATTAGAAAAATAATAATACCAAGCAAAAATTATAATCAGCTGAAATATATCTCGATATAAAGAACCATCACTATTACTATTCATTGAAAATTGATCAAGAATCAAAAGGGTAATAATGGCTATAGAGAGTATGATAAGATGAATTTTCACCAATTTAATAGCACTGGAACGCCTTTTTATTAAGTAAATAAAAACCTGCATAGACCAAATAAATAAAGCCAATTGGTATATTTTTTCTAGAAATAAAGAAAAAGCCACAAAGCCCTCCGTCTCGCTACTAAACAAATCTTGAAATTTTACCGAGTCGAAGCTAAAAAAGGAATAGAGGGAAGCCAAGACAAACAAAGCATGTGTAAAGGTGAAAAACAATAACCAACCTCCTATCATATTATTTTCAGACTTCACCCAAGAAGGAGGAGCAGGATCATATTTCGATAGCTTTCGGCTTAAGCTTAGCCAAAAGATGATTGCCAAAATAAGCATAACTAAAATGTAGATCCACGAAGAAAAGCTGCTTACTGTTTCTCCACTCTCTTGATTACCAAAACTAAGACTACCTAAACTAGATTCTTTAGGCTTACTTAACTGATAAGATAATTGCCCCAGCATTTTATCGTGATCCCGCACAAAACGGCTATAATTCTCGGCCTCTACCTCATTAGTCTGGGTTTCGTATACTTGACGAATCACCACCTTCCGATTATTATCAAAGGCTTTTTCATTATAGCTAAAACGATATTCCGGTGCCTCAATAAGATCGGTATTGGGATTTAAACCCCAAGCCGAGGGTAGAATTAAGATACGGTTATAAATAAAACGTTGCGGAAACGCTAAATAAAGGGGTGCTGTGCGATTATTATCCTCCGCATAACTCAACATTCCTTGCAATTGCGAGTTCACAAAGTTAGCCCGCCAAGTGCTTTCATCTAAATTCCACAAGCTATCAATTTCATAAGCTTCCTTTACCCGGATAATGTTAGCCTCTCGATCGTCCTCTATTTCTAAAAGACCCGTGCTTTCAATGTGAGGGTAAGTATAGGCGTAGTAATCTTCGTAATTTTTGGTAATTACATCAATACTATTTCCTAAAAAATAACTGCGGATATTATCGGCCTCAATTCCTTCAAAGCTACTATTAACCTCCAATTTCGTTGGCTGTGATGAGCCAGGCGCATTAACAATAAAACGCTCAGTTATTTCAATTTTCCCTTCATTAAGCTGGTTGATCCGATGTAAATTAGTGCTACCCTCTGCCAATATTAAGCCCTTACCATAAGTGGGGAAGCTCAGCTCTAAAAAACTGTTTCCCATATTACTTATAGTAGGATCGACATAGGCAGAGTCGCCCTTATATCCTAAAACCACCACACAATGATTAAATAAATAAGGGGAAACCTCTTCCTCTTTTAAAGAGTGACGCAAATTTGTATTGACCAACATTGGAGCCGCTCCCACTCCAATTCCTTTTAAAAGGCCTACCAAAAGCAAGCTTTTATCCTTACAATCGCCATAGCGGTTTTTGTAAACCCCAAGACTAGAGTGAGGCTTAAAGGCATTTATGCCATTTTCAAAACCTAAATAGCGTACCTCATCCTGAACAAAACGACTTAGTCTCGTTATCTTTTCTGAGATCGTTTCATCTTCGGCCGTTAGTTCGCGCGCCATTTGGCCCAAATAGTCCTCTTCCTTCTTCGGGATTTTATACCAAGGCAGTAGTTTTTTATTCAGTTCCTCCCAGCTGTTATAATTACTCAGCACTACATTCCTTCGGCCATCATACCAAGAAGGCTCGTTCTGATAAAAATCGAACTGTTTGCTTTCCGCAATCCGCCAAAGCATTTCCCTATTATTTTTCCAAGTTCCTATTTTCGGTTCGGGCGCATCATTAGCCAAAAAATATTCTGGGGTATTGTTTAAGGGCGCTAAAACTCGAAAAATACTGAGGCCCACTGGCATTTGCTTATCAAAATACTCGCTAGCAAAATAATGATCTTTAAACAGCGGGTTGTTCCCCTTACGGGTGAAGGAATACTCTAAAATATCTCCTGGTCTAATGTCATTAAGATTAAAAATGACTGATAAAGTACTATCGTATAAAAGGCGATCGCGGCTCGATTCTTTGCGAATCTCTTTCGGGATTTGTAAATCTAAAACAGAGATAACTTCTCCAGCCCGATGCACCAATATTTCATGAAAGCTTAAGGTCTGAAAAGAGGGATCGTAACTGATTTCAATATTACTTAATGTATTTACCGCTTCTGGGCTTTCCAGCTTAAAAGCGTAATGAAAGTAATTCTCCGCGCTTCCAAAATTAACTTGCCTATCGTATAGCAACCACTGATAACCTGAGACCTGCCAATCGCTATTTTCTGTGGGAAAAGCTTGTTCACTTACCCAAAAAGGCCGGGGAGATTGATATTTATCTTGCCCCATTAAAGAAGCACAAAAAAAGAAGAGCAAAAAGCTAGTCAGTATGTTGCGAAGCATAAAATCTATTTCGCCGCAAGATAATCGCTTAGTCTATTAATTAAAATAGGCATTATAAAATTACTTTAATCTTTTCATCGCCACATTTAACAAACAAGCAAAAGAATACAGCTTCTTTTAAACCTATACCTTCACGCTCTCATTCGCTGCACCGGTTCTTTGCGGTAAAAAATTAGACCGCTGACAAAATCACGTCAAAGCTAGAACCTTCACCTACCTTACTTTCTATCAATAGTTTGCCACCATTCTGTTTGATATAGTCCATGCAGGCTTTTAAGCCAAAGCCCGTACCTACTTCCTTATCTGTACCCAAACTGGTATGGCGCTTGGTCGGGTTTTTAATTGCGCTAATTTGACTAGAACTCATTCCTACCCCGCTATCTCTAATAATAGTGTGGATTTGATCTCCACTTTTCTTAGTATAAATCTGGATGGTTCCGCCCTGAGGGGTGAACTTTATGGCATTATGTAAAAGGTTTCGAATTACAAAAGCATAGCTGTCCTTATCGGCAAAGACCACTCGACTAGCATCCCTTAGCTCGATGCTGATACTTTTACTCTTAGCCTGAGGCCGATATAGATCTACCAAAGGTTGAATAACATCGAGGCATAGAAAATAGTCCAGTTGCAATTCTTCCTTTTCTTGTTGCCGCCTAGTCCAAGCAAGAATGTCGTTCAAAAAATTGAGTAAATCATCCGTTTTACTGGAAAGTTCATGGATCATTACTTTACCACTCTCGCTATCCAGATCGCCTGTTGCTAGCAGATCAAGAGCGGCTTTTTGGCTACTTATAGGACTACGGATATCATGGGAGAGTAAATAAAAGAGACGCTTATTAGTATTGTCTAATTCAACCAACTCTTCATTTTGTTTACGAATGCGCTTAATGTAACGGCTAATTGTTAAGGCAATAGGTAAAGAAACGACAAAAGGAACCAAAACAGCAAGTGGGTAACCTACCTCCGGATCTTCAATGTCTAAAAGCAGTACCGCAAGAGCATAAAGAAAGAGCGATGATAGCACCGAAACGATTACAATTACCCTAGGCTTTACCAGATTTTCCTTTCTTAACATGACCATAAATTAAAGAAAAATAAAAGCAAAGTAGCCCAAAACTTAGCCTGAATTAGTACAAAAAGACAAATAAATTCATCAAGATTATAAGCATGCACAATTGGCTTAAAAAAAACTTGGCTTCTCTTTAAAATAGGGCTTTGCCAGCCATTTAGAAAATCTTTGTTTAGCTCCTCTTTTCTCCCCTTGTTGGCTTCTTTTTTCTGATTACCTTCGGAAGCCTTTTTATACTATTTCTTTGAAGCCATTTATTTCTTTGTGGAGTGGGCCACGTAATGTTTCCACCGCTTTAATGTATTCCTTTGCACAAAGGCCAGACATTCAAGTGGTTGATGAGCCTTTTTTTGGGCAATTTCTGCGGCGTTACCCCGCGGTTTACCGTCCTTCACGCCAAGAAGTATTAGCGACCATGCCTTTAAGAGGTAAGGCTGTACTGCAAAACTTAGATTTTCTTACTGCGAATAATAAAAATCTCTTCCTCAAAAATATGGTGAGCCACTGGCCCTTGGTTAATTGGGAGAGGAAAAAAGCCTGGCAGCATGTCTTTCTTTTTAGAGAACCGCAGGCGGTAATTGCTAGTTTTAGTAAACAGGTAAAACAGCCCTCTTTATTCGATTTAGGCTATGCCGAGCAAGTCAATGCGATGATGGAGCTAGAACAAGCGGGCATTCCTTTCCACCTTTTACAATCCGAAGCAATTCTGAAAAATCCACAAGAGGAATTGGAAAAGCTTTGTGAGTTTTTAAAGCTCCCTTTCTTGCCCAAAATGCTAAGTTGGCCCGCCCAAGCCAGACCAGAGGATGGTATTTGGGCTAAATATTGGTACCATAAAGTGCATCAAAGCACCAAGTTTGCCGCCTATCAACCAGCAGCATCTAAACTTCCAGCGCATTTAGAGAATCTTTCCCAAGAAGCTAATCTTTACTATCAAAAAATACTTTCTTACCTATGAGTAAATTAAATGTACCTGATCCCCGTAACGAGAATACTCTTGTTTATGTTAATGGTCTGCTGCCGCGCCAAGATGCCAAAGTTTCTGTGCTCGACAGCGTAGTGCAAGGTGGCGACGCCGTTTGGGAAGGCTTACGCGTTTACCAAGGGAAAATTTATCAACTCGAAGAACATTTAGATCGCCTCCTTAACTCTGCGCATGTATTAGCCTTTAAAAATATCCCTAGCCGTGAGGAAGTTCGCAATGCTATTTTTGGCACCTTAAAAGCCAATAATATGACCGATGGTGTGCATATTCGCCTGACGCTAACCCGTGGCTTAAAAGGCACTTCCGGAATGAATCCTGATTTAAACACTTTTGGATGCACCCTGATCGTATTGCCCGAGTACAAAGGTTTTGTTTACGGAGAAGATGGCTTAAACCTTATCACATCTTCCGTAAGGAGAAACCCACCCTATAGCCTAGACTCTAAAATTCACCATAATAACCTGCTTAATAATATCCTTGCTAAAATTGAAGCCAATCACGCGCAAGCCGACGATGCCGTAATGCTGGATCAAAATGGTTTTATTTCGGAAACCAATGCTACCAATATTTTCTTGGTGAAGAATGGCACCCTTCTTACACCCTTTGCCAACAGCTGCTTGCCGGGCCTCACGCGCGCTCGAGTAATTGAAATCGCTTCCGAATTAGGCATCTCCTGTAAAGAAAAAGATCTTAGTATGGCCGAAATGTATACCGCCGATGAGATGTTTACCACGGGTACGATGGGCGCTCTCAGTTGGGTTAAATCTGTAGATGGTCGCCTTATTGGTCCAGCCAAGAAAGGTCCTCTATGCCAGCAACTGCAAGATTATTACTTATCTAAAGTAGATTCACTGGCCGTACAAATACCTTAAAGAAAAATTTAGATCCATCTTTTATACCACCGAATAATGAATAGAAAGTACTTATCCTTACTCAGCCTACTCGCCCTAAGCTTTAGTTTTAGTGAGATTACAGCACAAGACGCATCTTCGAAAGCAGACTCTAGTGAAACTAAAAAAGCCACCAAAGAGCTACCCTTAGAGCCGGAACGCAAGTTTAAATTAAATACGAATGAGGCTACTTGGCTTTCGCTAGATGTGAGCCCTAATGGAGAAGAGCTGGTATTTGACATTCTCGGTGATTTATACCGCCTGCCGATTACTGGTGGTAAAGCCGAAGCTATTAGTAGCGGGATGCCATACGATGTGCATCCGCGTTATAGCCCCGATGGAAAATCGATTGTCTTTATTTCTGATGAAAGTGGTGCCGATAATGTGTGGATTCTCGATTTAGAAAGCGAGGAAAGAAGACAGCTCACGAAAGATAAAAATCAAAACTATTTTTCGGCAGATTGGTCGGCAGATGGAGAGTACATTGTGGCCGCGAAAGGTCGTAGAAACATTAAGTTACACCTCTACCATCAGAAAGGTGGCAGTGGTGCGCAGCTAATTAAAAAGCCCAAGAGCTTAAAAAGCATTGATCCAGCCTTTAGTGCCGATGGCGAAGAAATTTACTTCTCGCTACGCAAAGGCGCTTGGGAATACAATGCCCAATTGCCGCAATATCAAATTGGTATTTACGATATGGAAGACGGAGAGGTGAAAAAGTTCACTTCGCGCTATGGCTCTGCTTTTACCCCTACTCCTGCTCCTAACGGCAAATGGCTGGTTTATGGCAGTCGCTACGAAGATGAGACGGGCTTGGTATTGCACAATCTCGAAAACGGCGACGAAAAATGGCTCGCCTACCCAGTGCAGCGCGACGAACAAGAGTCAATTGCTCCCCTTGGTGTTTTACCCGCCATGAGTTTCGACCAAGCTAGTGAAAACTTATTTGCTAGCTATGGTGGTAAAATTTACCGTATTAATTTGGAGAGTGGGCAAGCTTCGGAAATTCCTTTTGAAGCAGAGCTCAATTTAGAATTAGGGCCACAACTTGATTTTAAATTTCCCATTAAAGATGATGAGGAGGTTTTCGCCAACCAAATTCGCAATGCCTCGCCTTCTCCTAATGGAGAGTTCTTACTTTTCACCGCCCTTAATCGGCTTTACACTTACGAGTTTAGTACCGAGAAAATTAAACGCTTAAGTAATACCAATTTTACGGAAGCCATGCCGGTTTGGTCTGCCGATGGCAAAACTATTGCCTTTATCAGCTGGGAAGCAAAGGAAGGACATATTTACACGATTAGTGCCAAGGGCGGCAAAGCCAAAAAGCTTACGCAAGAAGGGGCCTATTACAGCGATTTAGCTTGGGACTGGAATCTTAATCGTCTCGTTTTTATAAAAGGTAGTGCCCAGTCTTACCGAGATGCCTACTCACCTTTTGTTTCTTCTCCTAAACAACTAGTTTGGATGGATGCTAAAGGAGGGCCCATTAATTTTATTGCCGACGGAAATGCAATAAGCCAGCCGCATTTCACCCTCGAAGATGAGCGTATTTATCTGAACCAAGGAGGTGGGAATTTAATTTCTATGCGTTACGATGGCTTAGATAAAAAGGAGCATTTAAAACTGAGTGGCATCACTACTTATGGCTCCTCTTTAGAAGAATTTCACGACCATAGTAATGGCGACCATGAGCATAGTTTACTACCCGCAGCACAAGAAGCTTGGCGCGATAAGAGTAAAGCTTCTACCGCCAATAGTATTCTTATTTCTCCTAATGGAAAGGAAGTTTTAGCGCAAATAAATAATGACATCTATCGTGTGCTACTGCCTCGGTACGGACAGAAGGCCGAGATTTCTGTCGCAGACGCTTCTTCCGCTAGCTTCCCAGCTCGTAAACTTACCCTTATGGGTGGTGAGTTTCCTAGCTGGAGTGCTGATAGTAAATTTATTCACTGGTCTTTGGGGGCCGCACATTTTGCCTTTGATTTAGAAAAAGCGCAGGCCTTTGATGATAGTGTTGCAGCCGCTAAAAAAGCAGCAAAGGAGGCTGAAAAAGCCAAAAAGAAAGAAGCCGCATCCGATACTTTAGCGGAACCTGAGAAAAAGAAAGACCAAGAGAAAGAGAAAGAAGAACCAAAATTTGAAGCGAAGGAGTTCAAAATTCAGGTTCCCTATACTAAGGATATTCCTCAAGGAGCAAGCTTAATAAAAGGAGCAAGAATTCTTAGCATGGGAAAAGCTGGCGTAATGGAAAAAGGTGATATCCTAATTATCAATAATCGCATTTCTGCCATCAGCGAAAGCATCACCGAATATCCCGAAAATACCACCATAATAGACGGAACTGGCAAAACAGTATCACCTGGTTTTATCGATACCCACGCGCATATGTGGCCCAATTGGGGTTTACATAAAAATCAGTCGTGGATTTATGCCGCCAACCTCGCTTATGGAGTTACTACTACCCGCGATCCACAAACAGCTACTACCGATGTTCTAACTTATGGCGATATGGTAGAAGCGGGAATGATGGCCGGCCCGAGAATTTACAGCACAGGCCCAGGTGTTGGCTATTGGGCTTATAAAATTAATTCGCTGGAACATGCGCGTTCTGTTTTAAAGCAGTACAGCGAATATTATGATACCAAAACTATTAAGATGTATTTAACGGGTAATCGCCAGCAACGCCAGTGGATTATTATGGCCTGTAAAGAGCTGGGCTTAAAACCCACTACCGAAGGTGGTTTGGATTATAAATTAAACATGACACAAATTTTAGATGGCTACCCGGGGCATGAGCATGCCTTACCTATATATCCTATTTACAATGAAGTGGTGTCCATGATTGCCCAGGCGCGTACTACGGTAACGCCTACCATGCTGGTAGCTTATGGCGGGCCTTTTGCCGAAAATTACTATTACGCTACCGAAGAGGTTTACCACGATCCTAAAATGCAGTATTACACCCCATACGAGGAACTAGCCTCTAAGTCGCGTCGCAGCAGTGCATGGTTTATGCCCGAAGAACACGTTTTCCCGAAACATGCCGAATTTATTAATGACTTAGTGCAAGCAGGTGGTTTAGCCGGAGTGGGAAGTCACGGACAATTGCAAGGCCTAGGCTACCATTGGGAACTTTGGGCGATGAGCAGCGGCGGACTTTCTACCTTAAATGCGCTTAAAGTAGCCACTATCTACGGAGCAGAGTCACTTGGTCTCGATGGTGATTTAGGAAGCATAGAAGAAGGTAAGCTGGCGGATCTAATAATATTTGACAATAATCCTCTCGAGGATATTCGTAACACTAACAGTATTCAATACGTAGTTAAAAATGGGCGCTTCTACCTAGCGAAGGATCTTAGCGAAATAGCCCCAGAACAAAAAGCGGCGCCGATTCCTAATTGGCAAAGTGCAAAGCCCGAAAATTTGCCCGGCATCGCTAAATAAATAAAGAATCAATTTCCCTAATTTCTAAAGCATGGCTGCCTATTAAGCAATAGTGCGGCCATGCTTTTTTTTGCATAAATAAAGTTTTGATTTTATGTAATTTAGCCCTTTCACTAAAAGTTTACTATGCGCAAGTGGATCTGGCTTATAATTGCTGCCCTCTGGTTATTAATATTATTTATTCCTTGGCAAGGTCTTCCACCCTTGCATAAGTTTTTACTGTATCCGAACTCTGTGCTTCAGGTAGAAATGGAGGACGATACTAAAAGCTTTTCCGGAGCACGCTTTCCTGGTTTAGAGATAAGCTTTGATGAGAGAGGAGTTCCGCACATTTTCGCCGAAACAGAGGAAGAACTAGCCTATGGCATGGGAATCAGTCATGCCAAAGACCGCCAGTTTCAGTTGGAGATGCTTTCGCGAACCGTTAAAGGGCGCCTTAGTGAAGTAGTAGGTGAAGATGGTTTAGAAAGTGATAGATGGTGGCTTAAATTCGATTTCGAAGCTAAATCTGCATCTGCCTACGAGCAATTGCAAGAGGAAAACCCGCAATTAGCCGCTATTTTTCAAGCTTATGCAGATGGTTATAATTTTTATTTAAACCAACAAAATGAAGCCGAAAAAGCTCCTGAGTTTCACCTACTAGGATTCAGTCCTAGCCCAATGGAAGCTTACGGTCCTATTATGCTTGTTCGTTATATGGACAAAGTTTTAAACTATAGTGAGAATGATTTAAAATTTAGCGCTCTTAAAAAATATCTGTCGCAAGACCTTATTGATTATTACTATCCCTTACAAAGTGATTATGCTTTTCCCATTTATCCGGAACTAAGCACTAAAGACAGCCTTGATCCGCAAGCAGGAATTATTTCCTATACCTCCGAAAGTGATTTCCCCACTGCAGAAACGCGTCGTGCTGGTGATAATGAATTAGGCTCTAACAACTGGGCTGTAGCAGGCGAAAAAAGTACTTCTGGCAATGCCTTTCTTTGTAATGATACCCACCTTCCTTTAGACTTACCAGGCACATGGTATGAAGTCCATCAAGTTGTAAATGGCCAAGTTTGTCATGGTTTTAGTATTCCTGGTGCGCCCATGGTTATTTCTGGATATACCGATAAGGTGGCCTGGGGTATTACCAATGCAACTTGGGATTTAACCGAGTTTTATAAATTAGAGAGTAATGATCAAAATCAGTATAAATTAGACGGGAAATGGGAGGAGTTAGAAGCTAAAACCATCAGCATTCCGGTAAAGGGTAGCGAAAACTTCGACTTCACCTATTACCAGTCATACTTTGGTCCGGTAGATTATATAGACGGGGAATTGTTGGCCACACAATGGGTTGGCGATAATTTTGAATTGCAAGAAATGCAGGCCT
>CBFHVV010000093.1:0-10911 GCA_965658965.1 Croceimicrobium sp. | reverse complement strand
CACCGCAGACTGGATAAAGGTAAATATGTCAAATATTCTTCTTGAAGAAACCTTTGATATTTATGACCTAAATGGTAAGACCTTGTTGCATGGTCTCATAAAGCATGGTCAAACTATTGATATTTCGCATCTACCGAAAGGTATTTACTACCTTAAATTAGACAGTGGCCTAAGCGAGAAAATTGTAAAGTCTTAATCCAGCAGATCCATAGCCTCACGAATAATTAAACAGGCTTTGCGAATATCCTCGTCCTTTATGTTTAGTGGAGGTGCGATGCGAAATGCTTGAGGACAAGAAAGGAACCAAAAGCAGATTACGCCTTTTGTTAGGCAGTATTCAACAATACTTTGCACTTCCTCGGCATTGGCAAACTCGAAGGCAAAATACATGCCTTTACGACGAATTTCAATAACTCGTGGATGCTGCAGTAGTTCTTCAAAAAGTGCACCTTTCGTTTCAACTTCTGCTAAGATATTTTCTTCTTCCAAAAGCTTTAAACAGGCTAAAGAAGCGGCACAGGCCAAAGGGTTTCCGCCGAATGTGGTAATATGCCCCAACATTGGTTTCTCGGTAAGACACTGCATTATTTCATAACTAGAAATAAAAGCGCCCAAAGGTAATCCGCCTCCTAAGGCCTTGGCACTGCATAAAATGTCGGGCACTACTCCGAAATGCTCAAAGGCAAAAAGCTTTCCTGTGCGGCCCATACCCGCTTGAATTTCGTCGAAAATTAATAAGGCCCCCATCTCGCTACAGCGCGACCTTAAGGCCTCCATATAGTTTTGATCGGGAATACGAATGCCTG
Organism: Croceimicrobium sp.; assembly: GCA_965658965.1. Lineage (GTDB taxonomy): Bacteria > Bacteroidota > Bacteroidia > Flavobacteriales > Schleiferiaceae > Croceimicrobium. The sequence continues at coordinate 10,105 of CBFHVV010000093.1, read as the reverse complement.
CATCGCCTTGAATGGTTTCGACGATTACACAAGCCGTTTTTTCGCTAATTTCAGAAAGTTCTTCAGTTTTATTGAAGTTTAAAAAGCGTACTTCGGGGAGCAGTGGTCGGAAAGCTCTTTTCTTGGTTTCATTACCCGAAACGCTCAAGGCTCCGTGTGTACTGCCATGGTAGGCTCCTCTAAAAGAAATTATTTCTCTTCTTCCAGTATAACGCTTGGCTAATTTTAAAGCTCCTTCAATAGACTCGGCACCGCTGTTTACAAAGTAGCTGCAATTTAAGGGGCTCGGTAAAAGTTCGGCTAGTTTCGCCGCTAATTGATTAGGACTGTCTTGCACATATTCCCCATAAACCATGGTGTGCAAATGCTTGTCTAGTTGCTTTTTTATTGCCGCTACGACCTTAGGGTGGCCATGGCCAAAATTACTTACACCAACACCGCTAATCAAGTCCAGGTACTCCTCGCCATTAGGTCCAAAAAGATAAGAACCTTGGGCCGAGCTAATTTCTAGAGAGAGCGGGAAGGGAGTAGTTTGCGCAATATGATTTAGGAAAATTTCCTGTGGCTTTTGCATGTGGCGAAATTACAAAGCTTAAAATTCTCGATGGAATTTTACTTAGCTAATATTTAGGAGAATAAAGCCATAAAGAAAGAACCTTAAAATTCTCGATAAGGCCATTTTCCAATAACTTTTAAAAGGATATTCAACCGCACCGGCTATTACACTTATGGGAGAAAAGGGCAATGGGGTAAGGGCCGCCACAAAGATTAATAAGCCGCCAAACTTGTGGAAGACTAATACCTGCTGGCGAAATTTGAAGTGCACCCAATTGTTAATGGCAGGAAAGCGTTGTAAATTTTTCCCTAAGAAAAAGGATATTAGGCCACCGCCATAACTTAAAACGGCCAAAAGCCCAACCATCAGCCAAGGGTTATTAAAAGTCGCCGTCCAAAAAATAAAAAGATCGGGAGGGATTAATCCTAGTAGGCTCTCACTGCAAAAGAAAACCGCTAAAATGGCCCAGTCTGAAAAGCGACTAAAAAGGTTTTCCATTAAGACGTCAATGTCAATGAAGAAGTGGTTGATTAAACCAATAATTAAACCGATGATAACTAGGCTGATACTTAGCTTCCAAAGGTTTTTGCCGATAAAGCGGTAGCGTCCACTGCGTTTTAAAAACTCATGCGTTAACCACGTCTTCTGCGAGAAGCTGCGATTTTTGCTATTTTTATTTAGAGTTTTAGAGCTGGACACTTTGGGTATTTTTTGGGAATGCAAAGATAAGTCAGAACCAATGAAAACGAAGGGAAAGTTTAATTGTTCTGTACGCTTGCAAATTTTACTTTAGCACAAAATGTCTTATGGCTCAAAAGAATTCTAATTTTTCGCCCACAACCATAGTTTTTTGGCTTTTAATGGCCCTCCTGCCCCTTTTTAGAGTAGAGGCACTTTTAGATCCGGCTTATTTGCCGCGCTACCTAGTTTTGGGAGTTTTAGGTTTAGCTTTCTTGGTGATTAGTTTTAAGTCTGGGTCTCAACAAAAGTTTCCCCTAGGCATAGGTCTAGCCTTTGGGGTTTTTGCGCTAATGCAAATTATTAGTATTACGGTTGCACAAAATACCGCAGAGTCTTTCGGTGCCATAGCTCGCTATTTATCCTTCACTCCTTTTTTCTTTTTGTTGTTTAGTGAGCTTAAGTCGGGACGAATTAGTACCAACCAATTATTATTTGGCGGCTTATTATTCGCTAGTCTCAGTGCTATTCCTGCTTTTTTTCAAATAATTGCCGCTCTTAGCAGTGGGGAGTTTTTTGAAGATATTTATTCTATTACCGGTAGTTATGGACACAAAAACCTACTTGCTTCAGCCTTAATGCTAGCCTTCCCCTTGTCAGTGGCAGCATGGGCTAGCTTAAAATCATGGCAAAAAAGCCTCGCCATGGTAATTAGTATTATCATCATTTTCGAAATTTTTGTTTTGCAGACCCGTGGTGTATGGTTGTCTTTTACGGCAGCTGCAATTTTTACGCTTGCGCTGATGAGTTTTTATTCCAAAGGGAGAATTAAAATCGCTAAAAAGTGGCTTTATATTAATGCTGGTTTGGCGGTACTTATCTTGGGAGCTTTATTTTTTAACCCTACCGTTAAAGCGTCATTCTTAAACAGCAGTAATTTGCAAAAGCGTTTAAGTTTTTGGGAGAATAGTATTAGCATGATTGCCGATAATCCGGCGGTAGGGGTAGGAGCGGGTAATTGGAAGTTGATTTTTCCTAAATATGGTTTAGCGGGCGTAGATCGCAGTGTGATGCAAGGCGTTACCCATGTTCAAAGGCCGCATAACGATTATTTGTGGATTTTGGCCGAGGCTGGCCCGCTAGCGCTACTGGCTTATTTGGCTATTTTCTTTTTTGCCTTTCGGCAGATAAGTTCCAATCTCAAATCACTTAGCAAGGAAGAGGATTTAAAGCTGCAATACCTTGCTTTATTCGGCATCTTAAGTTTTGCTTTTTTCTCCCTCAGTGATTTTCCTATCGAAAGGGCTAGTCATAGTTTTCTTCTAATGCTCTTTTTAGCTATACCTTTCGCTTATGCTCCTGCCTTAAAGTTGCAGTCAGCTAAAGTTTTGCCTTATCTATTAAGTATCTTATTAATCGGGGGGCTTTATGTAAACTCTCAGCGCTATGCGGGCGAAAAGGCTACTGTTGCAGTTTTAGAAGCGAATAGAACGCGCAATGCTCAAGCCATTATTCCGGCGGTAGATGAGGCGATAAATGATTGGTATACGGTAGATGCTTTTGCTAATCCTCTTCGTTACTATTCGGCGAAAGGTTATGCTTTAACGAAAAGACCACAGGAGGCTCTGCGCGATTTAAGCTTAGCCAAGGAGGCAGCACCTTATAATATTTTGGTATTTGAATTTTTAGCACAAGTTCATTTTCAGCTCGGTAAGCGAGTAGAAGCACTAAGCTACCTAGATAGCGCTTTGCTAATTTCGCCCCAATTTGAACAGGCTTTACTATTAAAAGCGCAATTACATTTACAAGGAGAGGAGTATGCCGATGCCTTGGGAGCCTTAAATTTATTCCCCCCCACAAGTACAGATCAGCGATACCTTAGTACACTAGCAAGTGCCTTGCGTGGGAGCTTAAGAACTTATCCGCAACACGGACGCTACACTGCTATGATGGAATTTTTAAAAACGAAGAATAAGCTTCGGGAACCTATGGATTATGTGCGTGCTTATCGCGAGAAACGCGGTGTAAAGTAGCTTGTTAAGGCAAGATTTAGCTCGAGATGGAGTACAGGCCTTCTTGATTTTTAATAGCTGAGCCCCAGACGATTCATTATTTTTAAGGTGAAAATTTTAAGCGACTTACCGTCTGCCATAGAGTAATAGCGCTCAGCAGCATGGTGTTGCCCGCGTTTTTGATAGAAACGTGCCGCCTCGTACCATTTCCTTTGCAATGCTTGTTCAAGGGCCAATCTGTTATAAAGATCAAGTTGGTAAAAATGCTCGTATACGTTTTCAACTTTTCTTAAGTGCTCATCAATACGCGTGCTCATGCCCCCAGTTTCGCGGTAATAACTTAGGGCATCAGGCCAAAAGTAAAAGCATTTTTCTGCGGCTAATAATTCAAGCCAGAGGTAAAGGTCCTCCGCTCCGTGGAATTTTAAATTTGTGCTGAAGGGGTACTTTTGGGCCACCTTGGTTTTTATAATGGCTGCGGAAGGCACAATAGGTAGGCCTTTAAGCATTATATCGTTCGGCTTAGTGATGGCAAACACCTTGCGAGCTTTTTCTCCTTGCAAGCCAAAATTTATCACACTATGATAAAGCACATCGCACTCGCTGCTGGCCTTTAAAAAACTATAACACGACTCTAATTTTTCAGGATGCCAATAATCGTCGGCGTCCAACAAGGCGCAATAGGCACCATTTGCTTTTTTAATGGCCGCATTGCGCGCCTCACCTAAGCCTCCATTTTCTTGATCAATTATTTGAATTTCAATATTTTGATTCTTTGCTTGCCATTTTTCAGCCAGACTTAAGCTTTCATCTCGGCTACCATCGTTTACTAGAATAATCTCATAATTTAAAAAAGTTTGAGCCGCAATCGAATCAAGACACTTTTCCAGGGTTTCACTGGCATCGAAAACCGGTATTATAATAGAATAGAAAACACTCATTTATTCCAGTATTTACCGGGAAAGATTTGGTTCCGCAATTTTTTAAGGGGTTTTAAAAGGCCAATGGTTTTTAAAAAATCGCGCAGATAACTAATAAGGTGCGTGATGAAAATTCGATAAGCAAGATGATTTTTATACTGGCTAAAAAACCGAAAAAGCTTTTTATTGAGCTGCCAGTTTTCTTTGGTCCAGCTATGATAGGGTAAATTACCAATCCACCAATTTGCGAATTCATCTAAGGCAGCATCTGCTTCTTTTTCGGCCTCGCTTAAGCCTGCCCTTATAAGCCTATTTATGCTAATTAGCTCTGTGTAAACAGAGGCATTGCGAATTGATTTTGATCTTTGCGTGGCTTGATGGACACGAAAGTAATTAAGGTTTTTAGCTTTAAAGGCTAAGTTATATTGCAGGAGTATCTTAGCATATAAGTGCCAGTCGCCGTTTAAACGCATTTTGGGATCTGCTTTACCAACTTTTAAATAGGCTTCTTTGCGGAAAAGTATTCCGCTAGCATTGGGGATAGGGTTGTGGTGCAGAAGCCATTCACGGCAAGCCTCGCTACCGGCTTTAATAAAGTCCCTTTCCCAAGCTTTACTTTTGTAGATGAATTCTAAGTTTTCACGATAGCTGTAAAGCACCTTATCTTCTTCGTCGACCAAAAGTGATTGCCCGTAAGCTATACCCGTTTCGGGTTCATTTTCTAATAAAGGAAGTAATTCTTCTAAAAAGCTAGCTTCGCAGTAGTCATCACTTTCGGCCACCCAAATAATGGGAGCACTAGCCATGGCAATGCCCTTATTCCATTGGATAAATGGGCTACCACTATTTGTAGTGTTAAAGTGATACTGCCAGTGCTCAAATTTAGCCGCCCATTTTTTTAAAATCACTTGACTGTCATCAGAGCTTGCGTCATCTAAGAGTATTACTTCTAGGTCTTGTATGCTCTGAGACGCTATACTGCTGAGGCGTTTTTCTAAAAAGCGTGCATGATTATAATTTGGGACAATAACAGATACTCGGGCCATTAGTGCAGATAGTATTGCAGTGCCTGATGCACAGTTTTCCCGCAGAATTTACTCAATTTATCTAGGCTAGCTAGATCTTGGTTTATTAAGGATTGATAGCTAATTTCCAAGTATCGATCGCCCATTTGCGCGGCATAGCTAGAGGCTTGCTGCTGGTATTTTTCGCAGAGACTTTTACAAAAATCCAAATTATCGATTTCTTTTAAATGCACCTCCCCTTTGCGCTTATTGCGATTTTGCAAACTATTAGCAACCTCTTTGCAGGGGCGATGAATATGAATGACTTTAGCCTTAGGAAAAAGTTTAAGCCACATATTTAGGGTATAGGTATTACGTGGGTCTTTAAAGCCCCAGGCTGGATTTTTTATCAGATTTCGCCAATAGGCAAGCCTTCCGTTTAGTTTAAAATGCTCACAATAAAGATCCTTGGCTCGAATATTACGCCAGTGCTCTAGGCCGGGAACACCAGGTCTATACCATTCAAAACCAGCGGACCACATAATTTGCTGATTAAGACTTAAGAAGTGCATAGCTTCGAAGTTATGATCTTTCACAACACCCATAAAAATACCTGATCTTTCTAGTACTTTTGCAAGTAGAGAAGTACCGCTGCGGTGCATGCCAATTATTATTATCGGGGCTGAAGCCATAGGAACATTAATGAGTGATCAAAGAAAAATAATTTTTCTCCATCTGCCTAAAACAGGAGGGACCACTTTGGTAAATATGTTGCATCAAAAATACGGATTGCAGCAAAGCCAATTAATTTATAGCGATAAGGATTCTCAATTAAGGGAGGCGCTTCATCAGCAAAAGTCTTTTTTGCATGGTCACTTTAGTTACCAATTGATTGAACTTTTACGCGACCACCGTTATTTTTCGGCCACCTTGCTGCGCAATCCAGTAGATCGGGTTATTTCACGTTACGTTCATTTGGCTTACGCCGATGATGCCAATTTAGTGGAAGAAAGGGAGTCATATTCCTCTTTTGAAGATTACCTTCAATCAGCCTATGCACGCAATTGGCAATGTCAGGTTTTATGCGGAAATATGCACAGTAATGCCGACTCGAAAGGAGCTTTAAAAGGAGCTTTACATAATTTGTATAGTCTCGATTGGGTGGGAGTAGCCGAGAAGTTGAATGAAGGAATGTTAGACCTGTCTTTAAAGTTAGGTTTCGAAAATACCTATTACCCTTATCTTAATAAGCGCAAATCAGAGCAGCTTTGGAAAGAGCTGCACAAAGAGTACGCCGAGGAAATTGCGAGCCTTAACGAAAATGATCAAAAGCTTTATGATGTGGCGAAAAAGATTTACCTCAAAAATAAAAACATTCCTCCTCGGGCTTTAATTCGCATGAAACTGAAAGAGATTTTAGGCCCCTCGCAACCTAAACTAGAGGCTTAATTTTCGTGCCAATCGTGATCTAAGTAGTACCCTGGGTTTTGACGACTAATGGCTATTTCATTAGCACTATTAGAAGGGTCAATTACCGTAAAGTAAAAGGCTCTACCTACAAAATCTGCTCTTTGTCCGTCTAAATAAAGATGGACATTAAAGAAGAAATCCCCCGGCATTAGGCTTAAGTTACTTACCCGGCAAAGCCAGCTTTCCTTTAAATCCCCCTTAAGCTTATTATTTAAACTAAAGGAGCTGAGGTAGTTTCCGCGGCTATTAAAAAGATGCAATTCTAATTTAAAGGAGCCTTGGCGTTTTTGGGTATTTTCAAAATTGACGGCCAAGTTTAAATCAGTGCCAGAGGTGAAAGACTCCTCTATCTTTTTCCCTACAATGTTAATACTACTAAGCTTTGCTCGTCCGTCCCCTTCGCGATCTTCGCGCAAATGTAGTGGGATATCCTTATTAAGCTTAGCGGTCTTCGCCAGATATTTATCAATAATAATTTGCGGTTCCCCCTGTGCAATAACTTCTCCTTTTTCCAACCAAGCAACTTCGTCACAAAGCTTGGTTATGGCACTCATATTATGGCTTACAAAAACAATACTACGTTCTTTTTCTTTGCTTAAACTGTCCATTCTCTGTAAACAGCGCTTCTGAAATTCGGCATCACCCACAGCCAAGACTTCATCAATTAGTAAGACTTCTGCATCTAAATGCGCTGCCACGGCGAAGGCCAAACGAACGTACATTCCGCTGCTATAACGTTTTACGGGGAGGTCTAAAAAATCTTCTACCCCTGCAAAAGCCACAATTTCGGCAAAGCGCTTTTTTATTTCGCTTTTTGGCATGCCTAAAATGCTGCCATTTAAATAGATGTTTTCCCTTCCACTTAGCTCAGGATGAAAGCCCGTGCCTACTTCTAACAAAGAAGATAATTTTCCATAAACATCTATTTCTCCATTACTGGGATAAGTAATACGAGAGAGTATTTTTAATAAGGTCGATTTTCCGGCGCCATTATGCCCAATCAAGCCGAGCACTTGGCCCTTTTTTAAACTCAGGTTTATGTCTTTAAGAGCAAAAAAGGATTTGTTCTTACCGAGCTTATACTCTTTGCTTATACCTTTTATTTCTAGGGCATTGCTCATATCAGATCGGCAATTTTACGTTCTACGTGATGGAAATACCACCAGCCACTACCAAATAATACAAAGGCAATTAGGACAGAATACCAAGCTTGTGGTTGATATTCTAAATTAAATAAGGCAGCCCGAAATAGTTCCAAAATGCCACTCATGGGGTTGAGGTAGTATAAAGATTGCAGGCCTTCGGGTAAACGTTCTTGCACTAAAGCTGGTGAATATGCAATGGGGCTCACAAAAAAGAGCATTTGTAGAATAAAGGGTAGAGCTTGTTGTAAGTCGCGAAAGCGTATACTTAGGGCCGATAACCATAAGCCTCCACCCCAGGCTGCTGCTAATGTGCTAATTAAAAGCGGGAAAAAACTTAAAAAACCCCAGGCTGATATCTGCCCATCTGCGAAAGCGATAAAAAGGAAAAGTAGCAAGCTAATGCCAAGTTCTACTAAACCTAATAGACCTTTGGATAAAGGTAGAATTATCCGAGGAAAATAAATTTTCTGTAACATACTTTGGGCACTAATAAGGGAGGAGGAACTTTGGCTAAGAACAAAAGAGAAGTAGTTCCAAAAGAGTAGTCCTGAAAAAGTGAAACTCAGAAACGATATGCCTTGCGTATCTACCTGGAGTAAATTGCGAAAAAGGAAAAATAGTACCGCGGCAGCCATCAGGGGCTGAATAATGGCCCAGCCATAACCCAGCAAAGTTTGGGCAAAACGAGCACGGTAATCGCGGTATGCAAAATTGTAAAGTAAGCCTCGATACTGCCATAATTCGGCGCCTCGACTTTGCAAACTAGGAGCGCTGGCTTTTATCTTAATATGGACGGGCTCTTTGATAAGAAAAAATTTAGGCTACTAAGGTAGAAAGGAATTCCTGCCTAAGGAAGGCTTAAATAAATTTTTAAAACGGAGCGGAGATAACTGTGTATCAGGCCTTCTTCGCCGGATTTTATTTCCTTTAAACTGAGAATGGCAGCTTGAAAGTTTTCGGTATCTAGCCATTCGCCCGCGGCAAGGGTGTTTTTTTGGGGATTTACCGTTATAGCTTTAGCCTCTGTATTATAAGCGCTGGCATAGAAGTAGGGTTGTTTGCTAAGATCATCCTGCATGGCCAAGCCAAAACCTAAATAGACTTTGGAATTTAATTTAAAGTAAATGGCTGTATCGAAATGATGAGGCCAGATACGAACTTCTGCTTTGCTTTGAAAGCTTCCTAATATTTGGTTACAAGTAGTGTTTGCCAAACTGCGATAGGCCATCCATTCTTCTAAATGAAAGGGATGAGTCTTTTTTAATATGTCCTCTGCATGCTGATAATTTGGGATTTCGAAATGCAAGGGCTTTTTAAAGCCATCTTTGTTTAAAGCCAAAACTTCCATTCCGTAAAGGATGTAATCTTCTAGGTCTGACAGTTTAATAAATTGAAGATCAATGCAGTGTAATTGTTTGAAGTTATTATCAAGAAACTCATAGGACCAGTCAACAAGGTTTAAACGAAAGAGCAGAGGCCCAGTTTGGCTAGGAAGCCACTGACTAATTAAGGCTCCTTGTAATGGGTCAAAGTAAAAATTGGTATGGCTATCGTCGTCTTTTTTCGCGACGAACTGACGATTCATTTTTGCTATAAACTGACTTAAGGAATGCAGTAATTGATCAGTTTGAATATATTCCTGCATAGGCTACTTTTTAGTGTTACGCAAAGGTTTCTTACCCAAGAAACACGCTATCATTAATTCGCCAAAATTTTATTTATGATTTCTTGGCCTTTAAACTGAGGTTTTGAAAGAGTGTCTATTTATCTCAATACAAGGTAATTGCGACTAAGCTAAGAATATTTTATTCATTGAGAAAGAAATCTGTTCCATTATCCAAAGGAGTTGATGCAAGTAGCTAAGTTGGTTAGCATTTTTTATCCTCGGTTTTTTCAATTCTTTTTCTTTTAGATGGGGCGGGTTAAGAAGCTCTGAAAAATATTATCGAGAAGCTTCCTTCTTCAAATGGACCGCTCTATCTTAGCCGTATGTCTTTGCTAAGCACCGCCATAGAGTATTTAAAGGGAGTAGGGCCCGCCAAAGCAGATTTGTTAAAAGCTGAATTAGGAATTTTTCGCTTTGCAGATTTGTTAAAGCTTTATCCATATCGTTACGTAGATCGCAGTCAGTTTTATAAAATATCCGATCTAAACGCATCCCTTGCGGAGATACAAATTGTAGGTAGAATAACCTCTTTTCAGGAGGTAGCTGGCAAAGGGAAGTCTACTCGTTTAACCGCAATTTTTAAAGATGCAACAGGTTCGGTAGAGTTAATTTGGTTTACGGGTGCTTCTTGGATTAAAAAGTCTCTAAAGCCCA
>CBFHVV010000092.1:0-11169 GCA_965658965.1 Croceimicrobium sp. | reverse complement strand
TGAAGGCCTTGATTTTAGCATTGAAGGATTCTGCTGAGGCATTAGTACTGCGACGATTAAAGTAATTTAAAATGGAACGGTAATTTAAGGGATCAAGCCTAAGCTATGGGTATCGAAATATGAAGTTAGTAACGCCCAGTTTAAAGAATTTATTAATAGTCTCCCGCAAGAAGAGGCCTCCACCTATAAACCTGACTCAAGCCAATGGTTGAAAAAATTAAGTAAAACCGCCAGCGAACCCCTATTTAAGAAATATCAGAATCATCCTGCCTACAATAATCATCCCGTATGTAATATAAGTAAAGAGGCAGCTGAAGCCTATTGTCGTTGGCTTACAGAGCAATACAATAAAACTAAAAAGGAGAATTCCATGGAGGTGATTTTCCGCATCCCCACTGCAGAAGAATGGATGACCTTCTCCTCACCCCTACCCGGCCACCGTTTACCTTGGTACGGAAGTTTCCCTTATCAAGCTGATCAAAAAGGTGAATTTGACCAAGCATTGGCCAATGTCAAAGTTTTAGACTACCGCTCGCAAAAATTCAACTACTCCTTTGACGGCGCTCTTTACACTTATAAAATCGGTTCCTATCCCAGTATTAATTTAGAACTACATGATATTATTGGTAATGTCGCAGAGCTCACAAGTGACAATAAAATTAAAGGGGGAAGCTGGGATAACACCTTGCCTGAGTGCTACATTGACCTAGATCAGAACTATCACTTACCCGACCCTAGAGTTGGCTTCCGAGTGATTAAAGAAGTCTTAAATCCTTAAAAAAATAAGTTGGCTCTCATTGATTAGCAGCTACTATTTTAGAGCCATGGGAACAAATAGCCTAAGAAAAGGCTTGCTATAGAGGCTTATTTAAATCAACAAAATGTCGCACACCCCGTATAATTTTAGCTTAAATTCAGGAAAAAACTCAAAAAAAGAACTAACACCCCCTTCTTAACACAGAATAAACCCATAATATTTGGGAAAATCATTCGAAATACCTATATTTGCAATCTCATTAAGAGACAGTAATTAATCGCTTTTTAGGCATCTCTTTCCTAAAAATGCGTCCCTAACTATTGCATTTAGCATTAACCGCTTAGAAAAAGCGCTTTTGTTTCAAATAGTTATTACTCTCGTAGTAAATTTAAAAAATTCACTTTTTTCAGGGACTAATTACAATTATATTAATCTTTAAAAATAAAAAAGCATGGCAAAAGAAAAAGTATTAACAGGTATAGTAGCAGGCGCGGCATTAGGTGCAGTTTTAGGTATTTTATTTGCCCCCGATAAGGGGTCTGAAACTCGCAAAAACATTGCTGACAAAAGCAGTGAAACCGCTAACGAGGTAAAAAAGAAGTTTAATGGCTTAATGGAAGATATTTCAAAGACTATTGACGAAAAGAAAGACGAGTTAGCTAGCGCTTATGACAATGCCAAATCTAAAATGAAAGAATTGGAAAAAGGCGAGTCTGCAGCCTAAAGAATATCCCACATCCAATCCAAGGTCTATGAGCAAATTAGACCTTGGATTGTTCTACCAACAAAATATTTATCATGGAAAATAACCAAGAGGGCTTAGAACCGCTTCTCGAAAAAGCGGTGAACTACGCTAAAACGTATTTTGAGTTAAATAAGCTCAAATCCGTTAACAAAATAGCGTCGATATTCTCCTCTATTATAGCCCGTGCAATTGCTTCTATTTTCCTAGTTCTCTTTTTAATTTCCCTGAACATTGGGCTATCGTTTTGGCTCGGTGATATTCTTGGGAAAGTGTATTATGGTTTTTTTAGTGTGGCGGGTTTTTATGCTATAGTATATTTGATTATACACTTCTTTATGTACAAAAAACTTAGAAGAAGCATAAAGAACTCTATCATTTCGCAAATTCTTACCAAAGCGTCATGAAAGTAGAAGACGAAACAGCAAAACTACAAGCTACGATTGCAATGCTTGAGAGGATCAAAGAAGTTGAGGAAGCTGAGCTAAAAACTCAATTTCAAAAAAGCCTTGAAAGCCTTCAGCCGCTTAAGTTGGTTAAAAACTCCTTCGGGAAATTAGCTAGTCAACCTGAGTTTAAAGAAGATTTATTAGATACTTCACTTAGTATCATTACTGGATATCTATCTAAGAAATTGTTTTTTGGATCTTCCAAGAATCCACTAAAAAAAGCTTTTGGAAACCTAATGCAATTAGGAGTAACAGCAGCCACCTCTAAGTATTTTATAGAGCTACGGGAATTTACGAGTGCCTTTTTCAAAAGCTTCAATGACAAAAAGCAAAATAAGGAGCAAGAAGAAAATAATTCCTAATACATTCTTGGTTATAAAGAGTCTGTCTCTATGTTTTCCAGAAAAACCATTATTTCAATCCGCTTTTCAGTGGATTTTTTTTTTGTTTTCAAAACAATTGCCGTTTATCGTAAACTAAAAGCCTCTTGTCGAATACTTCTTATCTGATCAACGAGTTAAGGGATATTTGTGCATCGATAAAGGATATATCTTATATTTAAGATAAGCAACATGTCCCTATCTATACCCCTCTATACAGAGAAAGATCCTCACCTCAGCGTGAGGATTTTTTTTAGTGCAAGCTGATTACAGCTCTAAAAAAAATCTATTGTTCGGCGTAAAGCGCCACTTTAAGAGGAAACAAAAAGTTTAAATCGTACTTTCCCCATTTACTTGACCTTTTCTGAATTAGGAAAAAAAGGGAATGAATTCTTGCAGAGCTTACAATCATTTCGGATTTAAATGGACAAACGAAGCCTGTGCAAATTAATTCGCCCAAGCACCTTATTTAGAGAACTAAATAAAATGCAAAGCAAAGTATTTATTAGAACTACTAAATTCCACGAGAGAAGTGACGGCTGCAAAGAATTAATACAAAACATAAAATCCTTAGCCGGGCACTGCAGGGGCAGTTAAGAGCTTAGGACTCAAGCATAAAATACAATAGTCCTTCCTAGCCAAGGAGCACAGCAATGAGGAATTAAACTACTCTGAACAAAAGACAAGCGTTATTTGCACAAAAAATACACTTTAAAATATCCCAACAATCAAGACTCTTAGGTGAAAAAACCTCTCGAAAAAAGTAGATTATAAAACATGTCATGGACAGCAAAGCTTTAGTAAACAAGTTCATTGGAAGCCAACAAAGCGCTAGTATCGAAAGTCGTCTCTTACACGGAATTAGCCTTATCTCTACTATCGCGATGTTGATTTTAACCCTCAGCACCTTTGCTTCTGGAAGAACTGAACTTGGCTTTAATTTTTTACTCCCCATTCTTGTGTTTGCCGCTAGCTATTATCTCGGCTTTAAATTCCACAAGATCCTTTTAAGCCAATGGCTCTTCATTCTGTCCGTCTCTTACCTCGCTGATCTTAGTTTTAGTTATGCAAACGGAGTCAGCAACCCAGGCTTATACGGGCTAATATTAGGTTTCTTTGTCGCCCAACTTTGTGCCCCTAGCCAACGCTGGAAATTAATCTATTATATATACTTCGTCCTTATTGCCATTTGGCTTTTCTTCCTTAAGGGTGAGTCTCTAGACTCCTTGAGAACCATATATTTCATCGGATATCTTTTATTTACGGCGGTTCTATTCTTTGGCCTTAGCCTTTTAATGGGTGCCTATCGCTCCATGGCAGATAAGGCCTCTGCTGAAGGAGAACGTTTAAAAATGAGCAATCATCAAATACAAGAGCAGCTTGAAGAAATGCGCGCCTTAAATACCCAGAAAGACCGCTTATTTTCTATCATCGGGCACGATTTACGCAACCCCTTAAATGCCATAGAAGGATTTATTAGCGTGCTAGAGCAAGACCAGATAAGTGAGGACATCCAAAAAGAACTTCAAGGTGAATTACTAAAGCTAACACGCGGCAGCAGAACCTTGCTAGACAATCTGTTGGAGTGGTCAAAAAGAGAAGATAAAGCTTATCAAATTACAGAAGTTAGTATTCGTGAAGTGGCAGACCGGGTTATTGATACCATGGACAGCCTTGCCCGTGCAAAAGGGATAAAAATCCACATTCTTGTCGACAGCCATGATTCCAAAGTTAGAGCCGACAGTCAGGTTCTTGAACTGAGTTTGCGTAACTTAATTAGCAATGCCATTAAATTTAGCCCCCAAAATGGTTGGATAAAACTTCGCTCCTACGAATTTCAAAATTCCGTTCACATCGAAGTTGAAGACAACGGTTTAGGCATGAATGAAAGACAGCTTGCCCGTATTTTCACTAAAGGACGTGAAATTAGAGAAGGAACGGCAAAAGAAAAGGGAGTAGGACTAGGCCTTTTACTTTGCCAAGAGTTTATTCAAAAAATGAAAGGAGAAATAACAGTACGCAGCACCTTGAACAAAGGAAGCTGCTTTACCATTATTCTTCCCAAGCAAAATTAATAAGCACGTCACTAAAATAATCGTGCACTGATTTAATCCCATTACCATGGATGAAAGAATAATACCCTCAAGCCTTTTTTCCGAAGATAAGCAGAAGCCACATCAGCATTGTAAAGTTTGTGCAATAGATTTGAGCACTGTTGAAAGTTATGGCATCCAAAAAGTCTATAAAAATTATCCCCACCAAGCTAAGCCTCAGGTTCTTTTCGATTTTGCCTTATGTATGCCTTGTATGGAGAGCGCGCGGGCCGAACTTAGCCTAGAGTCGCGCAAAAATATTGATTCATTCATGCAAGAGAAATTAACTGCTTTAGCCCTTTCTGGATTGAGCCCTGAAGATCGTTATAAGCAGCGACAATGTACCTTAAGTGGACATGACTTATCGCTATCTAATGACTATCAAGTAATTGCCATCTGTAGTGGGGATAAACTGATGGACACACCCATTTTTATAAGTGACCTAATATTAGATGAAATTCAGGAGCTACTTTCCGCTAAAAGCAGAGACGAATTAGAGCGTTTTACCGAAAACAATTTGGATTGGCCACCCGAGCTAAAAACCCTAATCAAACAAGGAGATTGGCTTCCTATTTAAGCTCTTAAATTGTGGTAGATCTCCGGCAGACAATAAAATATTGATGACCTTTGTTTTAACTTCTAAATAATTTAAAATATGAACTTACGCATTAGCCTTTTTGTACTCGCTATTTGTGCGTCTTTTTTTAGCCGGGGGCAAAAAACTGAGGAACTTAGTGACAGTCTGAAAAGTCAGATTAAATTATTCTTAAATGAACATGCAGATAGTCACGAAAAAGATTATTTGAATATTCCCAAGCGTGAAATTGGCGGATTAGAAGATGAAATTTTCATGTGGAGCGACAAATTCCGCTTAGAGAGCAAAGAAGAATTTGAAAATAAGCTTGGATACACTACCGAAAGAAAAATCTATTTTAACTTTTACTTCTATGAGACGGAGTTAGATCGTCAGTATGCTTTAAAAAACTGGATGGATAACTTTATTGAGGGCAAGACTATTAGAGCCGCTAGGCCAGTAAGAACTTATCAATACGCTACCCCTACCATCATCTTAATTAATAAGCAAAATATTATTTTTTGTAATTACGATTGCAAGTATTACGACGATGAGAATTACGATTATTGGAAAAAAACCTTGATGCAGTATTTCGGGGATCGCAGAGAAACTATGATGATAGAGATTGCCTGTGACGGACCACTTGAGTGGACAAAAAACGCCCCAGACCCAAAAGTTAGAGGCCTCTTCTAATTTTCATCTAACTCTAACAACCTCTGTTCTAAGAGATCGGTATAAGCTTTAAATGTTTTACGGTTTAGCCATTTAGTTATATAGTGCGCCAATGGCGTCATTACTACTAAGCAAGCAATTAAAATATACCAAGTAACTGGACTTTCCAAGGCCTTATCAAGGGTTCCTGTATTTGATAACTTAAAAATATATCCTGCTGTTCCCGCAAAGGGATAAATATATAAACTAAGGCCTTCCTCTAAGCGAAGCGTTTTATGGATATTCTCTAAATACCCTTGCAATGTCTGCTTCACACTCATTTTACCAGGGTCAAAGGCTTTAGCAATACGATACTGATTAATAAAGAATACTAGTCCTACAATATGAAAAAGACCAATAAGCGCAAACAAAGCTTTACCCACTAAGGAAGCCACGAAATAAATTGCTACAAAGTAGAATGGGCTAAAAATCGCGGTAAAAGCAATTTTCCAGGCGAGTCTTCTATTAAGCTTGCGTATTACATCTTCCTTTTTAAGTTTCATGCCTTTAGCAATGTCTCCTTTAGCCAAGAGATTCTTCTCTTGATCCAATTCTTGCCAAGAGGATTTAATTTCCATTCGTCTTCTCTTTAAGATTCTGTGCTAATTTTTCCTTTATTCGGTGCAACTTCACCGCGGTGTGGTTTTTACTTATTCCTGCAATAAGAGCTATCTCCTCATTAGAATAACCATCGAGATGCAACATTATAATTAATTTCTCCGCATCATTAAACTGACGTATATTATTTATTATCAACTCCTTAGATTCACCAAGTGTTTCTTTACTAGTAATTGGCGATTGGTCAGGCACGGACTTTCTTTTCTCCTCTTTCGCCTTATGGGTTAAAGCTGTATTTAATGCTATCTTATAGAGCCAGGTCGAAAATTTGCTTTCACCCTTGAAGCGAGGATAAGATTTCCAAGCTTGGTAAATTACTTCTTGACGCAGATCATCCGAATCATCACTATTTCGTGCGTAAATTCTGGTGACCTTATAGATAATACCCGCATTCTCTTCTAGCAAGGCAACGAACTTGTTTTCCAAATCTTCCAGCACCAGAGAATTTATTTTATGGACAGGGCTTTCACAGAAAAGCCTTCTTTTCGTAGTAGTTCTATCAAGCCAAACTCGCCGGGCAAATGCAGAGCGCCTACTGCAATAAAGGTCTGACCTTCCTCTAAATGTGGTTTTAATTTAGGGATCCATGCTATATTGCGGTCATCAATCAAGACCTTCATATCCCCCATTTCATCAGCTTGATCCTCAGAAATCGCTATCATCGCTAGTAGGTCTTGCTCCATATAAGCCCTTATAGTTTTCTCTGTCATCTGCTTAGTTTCTTTCTTTTCCCGAAGAATATAAATCAGACCTTCTAATTGTTCCTCTACCGTTTCACTATTCAAAAGCATATCAGCTTGCTCTTGCATAGACTCTAGAGGAACTAAGTTTTTAGCTTTTCGTTGAGCTTCTGCAGCAAAAAATAAGTCTATCGGTTGTCCACTAAAAAGAAAAGTATCAGGAGTCGCTTCTTGCGCAAGCTGCAAACTAATAATCGTTGCTAAAGCGACAGGTTTCATATTATTTAATAGCGCCATAGGAGCTCCGGCGATAGGCTCAAGTTCCTCTTTAATAAGTGCGTAGTCTGCCGAATCTGCCATATCCTCAATAGACTGCGCCATAAATGACTGCATAGAGAGCTGTGCTAATTGACTAGAGTCCATAACCGTTTCCACAATAACAGTCTGAGATCCTTGAAATACGGAATCTAACTTTGGCTTTTGTTTGATATAATCCGAACCAAGGAGGTGATAGGTTCCAAAGAGATATGAAATTCTTTCATCTGGACCCGAAATTTCCCAAAGTAGGGACTTTTCATCTTGGCTTTGCGCAGAGATGTTTAAAAAACTAAAGGTAACAAAGAGAAGTGCTAGTGCTTTTTTCATAATCTAAATTTACCCTATCTGTTAGATAAGAGCCATGAAAATTACAATCATTGAAAAAAAATATCAATTAATCCAACTTTCGCGATCTAAGCTTCGGTATTGCACCGCTTCCGCTAGATGATTAGGTAGAATATCTCTACTATTATCAAGATCTGCGATGGTTCGCGCCACCTTAAGAATACGATCATAAGCGCGACCACTTAAGTTCAACTTTTCGATCGCAGATCTTAACAGATCCATTCCTTCCTGTGATAATTCACAGACTTGACGCAATTGCTTAGACTCCATCTGTGCATTAGCATAGATACCCTCTAAACTTGAAAAGCGGCTATTTTGAATATCACGAGCATCAATGACTCGTTTTCTTATAACTTCACTCTTTTCGGCCAATTGCTTAGAAGATATTTCTTCAATTCCTACTGGCGTAACCTCAACATGAAGATCGATACGATCTAATAATGGCCCCGAGATTTTGTTCAAATACTTTTGTACCATTCCAGGCGCACAAACACATTCTTTATTGGGATGATTATAATAACCGCAAGGGCAGGGATTCATAGAAGCCACTAACATAAAGCTTGCAGGAAAATCTACGGATAGTCGGGCTCTGCTTACCGTAACCTTTCGATCCTCCATTGGCTGACGCATTACCTCTAAGACAGTACGTTTAAATTCGGGCAATTCATCTAAAAATAAAATTCCATTATTAGCAAGCGAAATCTCACCAGGTTGCGGAAAACTTCCTCCCCCAACCAGGGCGACATCACTAATAGAATGATGCGGAGAACGAAAAGGCCTCTGCGCTACAATACTTGCATTTTTACCCAATTTTCCAGCAATAGAATGCACCTTAGTCGTTTCTAAGGCTTCATTTAAACTTAATGGTGGTAATATTGTGGGCATTCGCTTCGCCAGCATGGTCTTTCCAGCCCCGGGAGGACCTATTAAAAGAACGTTATGTCCTCCAGCCGCCGCAATTTCTAATGCTCTTTTAATGTTTTCTTGTCCCTTTACTTCAGAAAAATCAATTGTCGGGTTTTCTAAATGGACTTTAAATTCTTTTTTTGAATCAACTTTAATAGGTTTAAAGTTTTCCTTTGCACTTAATATTTCCACCGTCTCTTTTAAATCCTCGGCCGCATAAACCTCTATTCCTTCTACAATTGCCGCTTCTCTCGCGTTTACAGCAGGTAAAATCAAAGCGGTGTAGCCATCTTTTTTTGCTTGAAGTGCGATTGCTAAAACCCCATTAACTGGCATTAAGCCGCCATCTAATGATAACTCTCCGACGATAACAAAGGTGTCTAAATCTTTAAAAAAAACTTGATCTGAGGCTGCCAGAATACCAATTGCAATAGGCAAATCATAAGCAGAGCCTTCCTTTCTTATATCTGCTGGCGCCAAATTAACCGTAATTCTAAACCCTGGCCACCGAAAGTTATTGTTTTTCAGCGCTGCTACAATTCTATGTTGGCTCTCTTTTATCGCAGAATCTGGCAAGCCAACTAAATAGAAATTAACTCCTTGGTCGATATTTATTTCTACTGTAATTGTCGAAGCATCAACACCATAGACGGCGCTACTGTAGGTTTTAATAAGCATGTAAATCAGGTTTAGTTAAAAAGGCCTAAATAAATTCAACGAATAGTTTGTCTTTTATATTTAGAATTATTATCGAAATTATATAAATTTGCAGCTGTATTTAAATGGAGAGGGCCATTTAAATATTTAATTTAATTACACTTAATACATGTCTAGAGTACCTAAATCGGCGTATACGCCAAAACAAGTCGCGCAGTATTTAAAAGAACAGATTTCTGTAAGAGGAGATCGTGGTTTGAAGACTGCCTTTTCCGTTCATTTCTTTTCTCACTTTAGTGGGGAAGAATTAGAGGACATTACCACTTCATTTCAAGAAGAAATCAGCAATCGTTCATCAGCAGAAATCGAAAGATTACGTGAAATGCTGGAAGCAAAAAGCGGGAAAACGGTTGAGTTAAAAGACTAAGCCAAGTTCTAAACTGAAATAATCAATTAAGACTTACTTTTAAACGAGTAAGTCTTTTTTTTTGAATCAAAGCCGAATCCGGATGGCTATATTTGTCCTCCAAAATTTAAGATCCGACACATGAGCGACCCGAAAGATGCAAAAAGAAAAGCTTTACAACTTACTCTCGATAAACTAGATAAAACCTACGGAAAAGGCGCCGTAATGCGCATGGGGGATTCCGCCGTGGAAAAAATATCAACCATTTCCTCCGGATCTCTAGGCTTAGATATTGCCTTGGGTGTTGGAGGTTATCCCAAAGGCAGAGTAGTAGAGATTTATGGACCCGAGAGCTCTGGTAAAACCACCTTAACCCTTCATGCTATTGCTGAAGTTCAAAAACAAGGTGGCATTGCGGCATTCATTGATGCTGAACATGCCTTTGATCGCACCTACGCTGAAAACCTTGGCATCAACACCGAAGAGCTTATTATTTCACAGCCAGACAATGGCGAGCAAGCCCTAGAAATTACCGATAACCTTATTCGCTCCGGAGCCATCGACTTAATAATTGTTGACTCCGTGGCCGCCTTAACTCCTAAAAGTGAAATTGAAGGAGAAATGGGAGATAGTAAAATGGGCCTTCAGGCTAGGTTAATGTCACAAGCCTTAAGAAAACTAACGGGAACAATTAGTAAAACCAATTGCTGCTGTATCTTTATTAACCAATTACGTGAAAAAATTGGAGTAATGTTCGGCAACCCCGAAACCACCACTGGTGGAAATGCCCTTAAATTTTACTCTTCTGTACGTTTAGACATTCGCAGAATTTCTCAAATAAAGGATGCTGATGGTGTTACTGGTAACCGCGCTAGAGTAAAAGTGGTAAAAAACAAGGTTGCTCCTCCCTTCCGCCAAGCGGAATTTGACATCGTTTATGGTCGTGGAATTTCCAAAATTGGAGAAATAATAGACCTTGGCGTGGAAAAAGAAATTGTTAAAAAAGCAGGAAGTTGGTTTAGCTATGGCGACACCAAATTAGGACAAGGCAGAGATGCTGTTAGGCAATTACTGGAAGACAACCCCGAGTTATCTGATGAAATCGAAGGCAAAATTGTTGCCGCTATAAATAGTTAAAATTCTGTAAAACCAGGGTGATTCATCATCCTGGTTTTTTTTATTCCTGTATATTTTGTCAAGAAATAACACTATGAAGAAAGCCCTATATTTTCTTACCGTATTAGTTTTGACCTTTGCTTGTAATAATGCTGAGCCTGCCCCTAAGAAGACTGATATACCCAAAAACAGCAGCACCGAAAACACCACAAGCCAGAGCCAAGAAAAGTCTAGTCCAGAGGACTCACTTAATATTATACTAAAAGCAGAACCAAATAATGTTCGTGCTTTATTGATGCGCGCTCAAATAAATTACAATCAAGGCGATCGACGAAATGCAATATTCGATCTACAGCGTCTTCGAGAGATTGACTCTCTTAACCCAGAAATGCTGTTGCTCTTAGGGGATATCCAAAT
>CBFHVV010000091.1:0-11356 GCA_965658965.1 Croceimicrobium sp. | reverse complement strand
TCAAACTTATCTCCGCCTAAAAAAAACTCTGACTGCCATCAAGTTCTTTTATCTCGGTCATTTTATAGCTAATCTTCAACAATTCGAGCTTTAGAAAGTTAATGGAAAAAAATAATATGCCTAATCGTTTAGTCCTCATACTTGGTGACTCACTCTTTCCCAATCACTCCAATTTAGAACTCGATGATAGCTGCCTAATATTTATGATGGAAGATTGGGAACTTTGCCAACATTATAAATATCACAAGCAAAAACTAGTTCTTTTTCTTAGTGCGATGCGCCATCATGCTGAAGAGTTGAGTAAGCAGCATACAGTAGTCTATCATCGCTTATCGGAAAAACCGACTGACAAAAATTACTTTAGTCGGCTTAATGCTTTGCTCAAGGAAAACCCAGAATTAAAGCAGATTGATACTTATATAATTGAAGATGCCTTTTTTGAAAAAGCCTTAAAAAAGTGGACAAAAGACAAGGACTTAGAACTTAATTTTAAAGCTTCTCCAAAGTTTCTATTTTCAGAAGAAGATTTTAAAGAATATCTAGACCAGGGTAAAAAACCACTTCTTTACCAATATTACCAGCAAAAGCGTAAAAAGCTAAAAATAATGCTAGATGATGAAGGGAATCCCTTCGGAGGAAAATGGAGTTTAGATGAAGATAATCGTAAAAAGTTACCGAAAAAGATTGAAATTCCGAGTAGCCTAGCCTTTAAGGCTGATGCGATAGATCGAGAGGTTTTGGAAGAAGTTTCGCGAAAGTTTAAAGATCACCCCGGAGAATTAGAGCATTATCAATGGCAAACCACACGTCAAGGAGCGCTGGAGGTTTTAGAGCAATTTTTAGATCAAAAACTGGAAACCTTTGGTCCTTATGAAGATGCCTTTGAGCCTGATCAAGTCTTTCTTTTTCATTCAACCTTGTCGCCATATTTAAATAGCGGATTGTTAGTGCCACAAGAGGTGTTGGATGCGGTTCTGGAAAGGTTTTCTATGGAAGATAGCCACCTTCCGAGCTATGAGGGTTTTATTAGACAACTCATTGGCTGGCGAGAATTTATGCGTGGCATGTATCGAAATTATAATTTCAAATCAAATCATTTTGATCTTCAGCGGAAAATGAAAAAGGCCTGGTACACTGGCGAAACTGGCATTCCTCCCATTGATGATGCTATTAACAAGGTTCAAAATTATGCCTATAATCATCACATTGAAAGGTTAATGGTATTAGGAAATGCCATGCTGCTTTGCGGTTTACACCCGTATGAAGTAAATCGTTGGTTTATGGAAATGTATATCGACAGCGCAGATTGGGTAATGGAGCCAAATGTTTACGGAATGAGCCAGTATGCCACGGGCGCGCTATTTGCCACCAAGCCTTATATTGCAGGCAGTAATTACTTACGTAAGATGAGTCACTACCCCAAAGGGGATTGGTGCGATATAATGGATGGTTTGTACTGGAAGTTCATTGATGAACATCGGCCAACTTTTGAAGCAAACCCACGCATGGCCTTTATGCTAAAAAACTTAGACAAAATGGATTCGGAAAAACGAGAGCGTATTTTTAGTGCTGCGGCAGATTGGCAAGCAAAAGTTTCTTACCTCGAATGAAACACTACGATTTCATTTTTGCTGGCGGCGGAGGCAGCAGCCTTGCACTATTATTGGCCCTTCATAAAAATGATGGACTGAAAGATTATACCGTATTAATTATTGAACCCGAAACTAAAAATAGCAACGACAGAACCTGGTGCTTTTGGACCGATCACAAGGATAGCGCTTATCCCCTGGTTGAAACGATTATTGACCATCGTTGGTCTAAAATCAACAATGTACACCAGAAAATTAGCTCCCTTGCACCTTACGAATATATTCAAATTCGTTCCGCAGATTTTTATGCTTATGCAGATAAGGTATTGTTAGAATACCCCAATGTAGAGCGAAGATTGGATAAAGTAAATTCCTTTCAAGAAAAAAACGCAGCCGTATTAATTTCAACAGAAACCGCACGCTTTAGCTGTGAAACATTTTTTGATAGCAGACCGCCTCGCTTAAAGCCAGAGGAATTACTTTGGCAAAGTTTTGTAGGCTGGAGAATACAAACTGAGAACTCTATATTTCAAACGGATACATGTACATTAATGGATTTCGAAGTACCGCAAGGCGGTGCTTTACAGTTTATGTACTTACTACCCACTGCCGAAAATAAAGCCTTAATTGAATTTACCCGTTTTGGCTCTGAGCTGCTCACTAAGTCCGAAGCAATTCCAATAATTGAAGACTATTTAAAAAAGCATGGCCTAAAGAATTACGACATTGAAGAGTGGGAAGTAGACAAAATTCCCATGACCTTAGAGCTCAATAAAGCTGCCAAACTACATCCAAAAGGCCAAAGGGTAATACCGATAGGTTTGGCAGCTGGTAATGCTAAAGCTTCTACCGGCTTTGCCTTTAAAAATATTTTAAAGCACAGTGCCAACCTTGCTGAGCATCTGCAGCAGCGAAAAAAGCGACTACCACGACCACAGCAAAAAATTAATTTCCAATATTACGATCAGTTATTATTGCGGCTTTTAAACCAGAAGCCCGAAATTGCCAAAAAGCTATTTGTTCGACTATTTGAAAAACATCCCTTAGCTAGAATCTTACGTTTTTTAGATGAAGAGTCTAGTATCAGCGAAGATCTATTAATAATGTACCAAATGCCCTGGATGCCCTTTTTTTGGTCTATTAAAAGGAGCTTATTTCAGGGGAATTCAATAGCGAAAAAGAAAATTAAGGCCTAAAAAAAGGCCAGTAAAACTGACCTTTCTTAATTCCAATTAAGACATATTGGTGAAAACCGCCTGTACGTCGTCGTCGTCATCTAATTTATCTAAGAGCTTTTCGATTTCTGCGGTTTGCTCTTCATCAAAATCTACTTCGGTGGTAGGATAGCGCTTGAGGCTGGCATTTTTCACTTCAAAATTACGCTCCTCCAAGGCAGTTGATAAAGTGCCAAAATCGGTATAATCTCCATAAATATAAACCGACTCTTCGTCTGCTTCGATACTTTCCAAGCCAAAGTCAATCAGTTCCAGTTCCATTTCCTCCTCGTCAAAATTTTCGGGCATTGCAATTTCAAAAACTGCTTTACGATCAAACATAAACTCTAAAGAACCATTAGGAACGATTTGCCCACCCGCCTTATTAAAGTAAGATTTAACATTAGCTACGGTACGGGTCGTGTTATCCGATGCACATTCAACAAAGATTAGTATTCCGTGGGGTCCTTTGCCTTCGTAATTAATTTCGGTGTAACTGGCTGCGTCATTGCCCGTAGCACGTTTAATGGCACGGTCAATATTATCTTTAGGCATGTTTTGCGCCTTGGCATTATTTACAGCCGTACGCAAAGCAGAATTAGTACTGGGATCGTCACCGCCTTCTTTTGCTGCCATGGTAATGGCTTTTGCCAGACGCGGAAATAAACGCGACATTTTCCCCCATCTCTTTTCTTTTGCAGCTTTGCGGTATTCGAATGCTCTTCCCATATTTTATAAAATATTATTGTACTATTGAAGTCACAAATTTAATCTTTCATTTGTCAATATCCATGGGCTATGAACGATTATAGTATTAGCTTGTTTTACCTATTATGTTGCACTTTAAAACATATCTCCACAGTGAGCCCCATAAAAAATGGGTGACTTTTATCCATGGCGCAGGCGGCAGCAGCAGCATTTGGTTTAGGCAAATTCGCGATTTTAAGCAGAAATACAATGTCCTATTAGTAGACTTACGTGGTCATGGTGACTCAAAATCGCATTTAAGCAAACAAAATTTTCCTACTTATACTTTTGAAGACATTAGTGAAGACGTGATAGACGTGATGGATTATTTAAAAATTGAAAAGTCGCATTTTGTAGGTATTTCTCTTGGCACTATTATTATTCGTGAGCTTTCTGAAAATCACTCCGACCGGGTGGATAAAATGGTATTAGGCGGAGCCATCATTAAACTGAATTTCCGCTCGCAATTATTGATGCGTTTAGGTGTATGGTTTAAATCGGTAGTGCCTTATATCCTACTCTACAAGCTGTTTGCATGGATTATAATGCCAAAATCAAAGCATAAAGAATCACGTAACCTTTTCGTTCGCGAGGCCAAGAAGTTATATCAAAAAGAGTTTATCCGTTGGTTTAAACTGGCTGCAGAAATCAACCCACTCTTAAGTTCACACCGCGAAAAGCATAGTTCCCACCCAACCCTTTATTTAATGGGTGATGAAGATCATATGTTTCTTCCTTCTATTAAAAAGTTGGTTAGTCAGGCCCAACAAGCTAAGAAACAGGTTCAGCTTATGGTAATTGAAAGTTGTGGCCACGTAGTAAACGTAGAGAAGCCGCTAGAATTTAACCAAAAAGTTATTGGTTTTATCGGATAATAATTGGCTAGTTAATTAGGTTGACAATACCGTGTTTTATAGCGGGCTCTTGATAGGGCAAAACGTAGTATAATTCATAAACATAGCTTCCTTTCATTGCTTTTTTATTTTTAAAAGTACCATCCCAGGCTATCTGCTCAGAATGAGTTTCAAAAATTAGCTCGCCCCAGCGCGAAAATATTTTTAAGCGATATTCCTCAAAATCGCAAGCACTTTGTAAATAAAACAGATCATTTAAATTGTCCCCGTTAGGAGTAAAGGCATTTGGGAAAACAATTTTACAGGAATCACACTCTATCGCTTCAATTTGCATCGTGTCTTGCACCAAACCACAAGGGCCACTGTATTCAATCCAGATGGTGCCACTACTTCTAAATGATCGGCGAGAGGACTGTCTACCATCTTGCCACAAAACTGAAAAGCTTTCCTCGCTGAAATCAAAATTAAGTCCCTCCTCCTGGCAAAATATCGTATCACTTGCAAAAGGTAAGGGCTCTAGGTATTCCACCTCGATAGTAATGGTGTCCGTTTTAATACATGCTCCGTCATCAACTCTTAGCCAATAGGTACCGGCTGCACTTACGTAGATATCATCACTATTAGCGCCAGTACTCCATATTTTCACACCAGGAATATTGGCCTGCAATAAAATTGAATCACCTACACAAATTACGGTATCTGGCCCTAAAATATTAATCGCTTGACTGCCGGGATTACTCGGGTCTGGAATAATATCTAAATCTTCTTGACGCTCTGCCCCAGCCTCACCATCTCTACTTCCGTATTTATCATTTACATCAAATAAGTGCCCAGAGCTACCACCAGATAAATTTGTAAGAACGGCTCCATTGCTATAATCTACGGATGTCGCATTGGGAATAAAAACACTGCCACCTGCACCTCCGCCACCTGGACCTGCGGCACCGCCAGTACTGTTTCCTCCGTTTCCTCCAATGGCATTTATTTCAAGACTACCAATTACCTTAGAATATTCTAATACTATAGTTCCGGCAGCGCCACCGCCGCCAGATCCTTCCGCACCTACGCGCATACTTTTGCCGTCGGAGCCATTAGCACTAATATTGCCACTAAGTATTTCGATAGTGTTGGCTATGACGATAATTATACCACCACCATTGCCACCTTCTGAACTTGTACTTGCTAAATTATTATGACCAGAGCCACCACCACCACCGAAGAATAGTCGGCTAGGATCTATACCTAAACCTTGTCCACCTATACCTCCTACTTGTGAAACTGGGTTACAATTTCCCCATTCATTACCACCTCTTCCACCCGAGCCAAAATTTGCGCCGCCACCGCCTCCGGCATTATGGTTATTACCACCACCTCCTGCATTAGCCAATTTACCTCGTCCATTGGCATAAGTTGCTGTAATAGGCACTATGCCCTCACCTTTAGGGGCACCGCCATTGTTCTGTGTCGGATAATAATAATCAGAACTGCCGCAGGCATAGCCCATATTACGAGTGCTGAAACCACCCTTGAATCCTTTTGCATTGGCTTCCATCTCTCCATCAAGGATTAACCTATCTGCTTTTAAGCACAAAATACCACCTAAACCATTTAGATAAGGCGCTGCACTTATGGTACTATTCACTTGAGCTTGCTGATATTCAGGAACTTTTACAATCTGACTACCCGAAGGAAAATTATAATCAAGCTTATTTCCTAATTCTAAAGTATTGCCATTTACTGCAGTGAGATAGGCAAATTGAAAGTGCCCCGTTTCATTTAGGTTTTGAATATCCCCAAAGTCGGCATTATTGTTAAGCTTAGCGCTGGCCTCCGTTTTACTATAGATAAGAATTAAATCGCCCGTATTAAAGTTTACTAAGCCAGCACTTAAAAGCTCATCTCCACAAGGGGCGGAATTAAAGGAAACCAAGCTATCATAACTATTGATCTGCCCCGAAATGATAGTTTGTGCCTTGTTAGCATGTGGCAATAAAAAACAAGTTAGAAAGAAAAATAGTGCAGGTATAAAGACTTTCATTGATGGTAGTAAGGTTAGCGAGTACAAGGAAGAAAAGAATCAATTAGATTCAAAAAAAAAGCCCTCAAAAATGAGGGCTTAATTAGTTATCGAAAGAGATTAATCTTCGCTGCTCTCCGGGGAGTCTGAATCCTCTGAAGGGCTATCGTCTGCCTTGTCAGCAGAACCTTGCTCGCTGTTTCCTTCTGCAATAGTTTTACCTTCCTCCTGATTTTCTGAGTCCATCAACTCCTCTTCCTCCTCATCGTGGGCGGGAACCTTGGCAACGGAGGCAATTTCATCGTTTTTACGTAGATTAATGAGCTTCACCCCTTGAGTTGCTCTTCCCATTACCCGTAAATCAGAAACTCCTATTCGAATCATTACGCCACTCTTATTAATTACCATTAAGTCGTCCTCATCAGTAACGGCTTTAATGGCTACTAAATGACCCGTTTTATCAGATACTCCAATGGTTTTAACCCCTTTTCCGCCCCGATTAGTAATTCGGTAATCTTCTAGGTGGGTACGTTTTCCAAAACCTTTTTCAGAAACAACCAGTATGCTAGTATCAGCCTGATCCTCAGGTATGGTAACCATACCCACTACTTCATCGTCATCCGACATATTAATGCCTTTCACACCACTGGCATTTCTACCCATGGAGCGTACGGTACTTTCGTTGAAGCGAATGGCCTTTCCACTGCGAATTGCCATTAAAATATCATCATTTCCCGTTGTTAGTTTAGCCTCCAATAAGGTGTCACCTTCACGAACAGTAATTGCATTAATACCATTAGTACGAGGACGAGAATAAGCTTCTAAGCTGGTCTTTTTAATGATACCCTTCTGGGTAACCATTACAATGAAATTATTATTTACGTAATCCTCATTTTTAAGGTCTTTAGTATTAATAAAGGCCTTGAGATTATCGTCTTGCGGAATATTAATCAGGTTTTGAATGGCACGCCCCTTACTGGCCTTACTTCCTTCAGGTACTTCGTAAACACGCAACCAGAAGCAGCGTCCCCATTCGGTAAAGAATAACAAGTAGTTGTGATTTGTAGCTACAAAAATATGCTCTACAAAATCAGCATCGCGGGTATTTACTCCTTTTTGGCCAATGCCACCGCGGCCCTGTTTTTTATATTCGGTTAGTGAAGTACGCTTAATGTAGCCAGCGTGAGAAATAGTAATTACCACTTCCTCATCAGGAATCATATCCTCAATACTTACATCACCACCCGCAAAATTAATATCGGTACGACGCTCATCGCCATACTTTTCTCTAATCTCAATTAATTCCTCTTTGATGATTTCCATGCGTAGGTCTTCCTCATTGAGAATACGATTGAAATAAGTAATCTTTTCTAAAAGTTCATCATATTCAGCGCGTAGTTTATCCTGCTCTAGTCCCGTTAAGGAGCGTAGACGCATATCAACAATTGCACGGGCTTGGATTTCGGTTAGCTCAAAGCGGTTTTTTAGGCGTTCTCTTGCTTCATCTGGACTTTTCGAAGAGCGAATCACTTGGATTACCTCGTCGATATTATCACTAGCGATTATAAGGCCTTCTAAGATATGTGCTCTTTCTTCGGCTTTACGCAGATCGTATTTAGTTCTGCGAATAACTACATCAATCCGGTGATTTACGAAATGGTAAATCATATCCTTCACAGTAAGCTGCTCAGGACGACCATTTACCAGTGCGATATTATTTACCGAGAAGCTAGACTGTAATTGCGTGTACTTGTATAGCGTGTTTAAAACTACATTAGGTACAGCGTCTCGTTTCAAATAATAAACGATGCGCATACCATTGCGGTCACTCTCGTCTTTTATATCGGCAATGCCTTCAATTTTCTTATCATTTACAAGGTCGGCAGTTTTCTTAATCATTTCTGCCTTATTGACCATGTATGGAATTTCAGTTACCACGATTACTTCGCGTCCCTTAAATTCCATAATTTCTGCTTTCGCACGGATCACTACTCTACCGCGACCCGTTTCAAATGCCTGTTTTACTCCATCATATCCGTAAATGGTTCCACCGGTAGGAAAATCGGGAGCAGTAACGTGCTGCATTAATTCTTCAATAGTGATTTCTCTATTGTCGATAAATGCCACAGTGGCATCAATCACTTCCGTGAGGTTATGAGGCGGCATATTAGTTGCCATACCTACAGCAATACCCGAGGCGCCATTTACTAGTAAATTAGGAATGCGCGTGGGCAAAACCTTGGGCTCCTCTAAAGTATCATCAAAGTTTAGTTGAGTATCAACCGTTTCTTTGTCAATATCCGAAAGCATTTCTTCCGAAATCTTTCGCAATTTCGCTTCTGTATAACGCATTGCTGCGGGCGGATCTCCATCGATAGAACCAAAGTTACCTTGGCCATCAACCATCATGTAGCGTAAGCTCCACGGTTGCGCCATACGCACCATTGTATCATAAACAGAAGAGTCGCCATGTGGGTGAAATTTACCTAATACCTCTCCTACAATACGAGCAGATTTTTTATATCCACGATTGGACATTACCCCCAATTCGTACATACCAAATAAAACTCTGCGGTGCACTGGTTTCATACCATCGCGCACATCTGGCAAAGCTCTCGAAACAATCACCGACATCGAATAATCGATGTAGGATGACTTCATTTCTTCTTCTATATTGATTGGAATAATACGTTCGTCTCCAGCCATGTTGTCAGTAAATTATATATTGATTTATCAAAATGTTAAATCGAATTCCAAATATAAAATCTTAAAGGCCTCTAGAGGCGCGGGAGTGCTTAATTTTACTCACAAATTCAATATTCGCTTGTTGATAAAACACAACTTTTCGAGAGGAGCCTTGTTAGAGTAAAAATTATCTTTGAGTGGTAGGGTATTGACTGGCACAATGTTCGCCTCTACCTTTACACTCGCACAATATATCGAAGTAGAAAAAAAGCATAATGGACGAAAATTTTTCACCACGTGTTAGAGACGTGATAAGTTACAGCAAAGAAGAAGCTTTGCGCTTAGGCCATGACTATATTGGTACTGAGCACCTAATGCTGGGATTAATACGAGAAGGAGAAGGAAGTGCAATTAAAATTTTAGAAGACTTAGGCGTAGACATGTCTACATTCCGCCGTCAGATAGAAGCGATTAGCGCACCCAATGTTTCTGGTCAAATCAGCAGTAAAAAACACCTCCCCTTAACCCGTCAAGCGGAGAAGGCCCTAAAAACAACTTTTTTAGAGGCTAAATTATTTCAAAGTGCTACCATCCGCACTTCTCATTTATTACTTTGTATTCTTAGGAACGACGATGATCCTGTATCACGCGTCTTACGTAAGTACGAAATTGACTACGACAACGTAAAAACCGAATACCAAGCAATGTTTAGTGGCGAATCGAAAGATCGACCGAGCAGCCCACGTGCTGAATCACCTTTTGGAGATGATGAAGATGAGTTTGCCAAATCTAGTGGCGATAGCGGCAGAATGAGCGGCGGAGCAAAGGGTAAATCTGATGCAAAATCCAAAACACCAGTCTTGGATAATTTTGGTCGCGATTTGACCAAAATGGCAGAAGAAAATAAACTTGACCCCGTAGTTGGCCGAGAAAAAGAGATTGAAAGGGTTTCGCAAATTCTTTCGCGTAGAAAGAAAAACAACCCTTTACTGATTGGTGATCCTGGGGTAGGAAAATCTGCCATTGCAGAAGGCCTTGCCTTAAGGATTGTTAAGCGAAAAGTATCAAGGGTACTCTTTGATAAGAGAGTAGTTTCCTTAGATCTGGCTTCCTTAGTGGCTGGCACTAAATACCGTGGGCAGTTTGAAGAAAGGATGAAAGCTCTGATGAATGAGTTAGAGAAGAATGACGATATTATTCTCTTCATTGACGAGCTGCATACTATTGTTGGTGCCGGTGGAGCTACAGGTTCTCTCGACGCAAGCAATATGTTTAAACCGGCCTTGGCAAGAGGGGAAATTCAATGTGTGGGCGCTACTACCCTAGACGAATACCGTCAGCATATCGAAAAAGATGGTGCCTTAGAACGTCGTTTTCAAAAGGTAATGGTGGATCCTACCAATCATGAAGAAACCATCCAAATCCTCAATAACATAAAAGATCGTTACGAAGATCACCACAACGTTAACTACACGCCTGAAGCGATAAAGGCATGTGTACAGCTAACCAGCAGATATGTAACCGATAGACATCTTCCAGATAAAGCTATTGATGCCTTAGACGAGGCTGGTTCAAGAGTACATATCACTAGTATCAATGTTCCAGAAGAAGTAATGGATCTGGAAAAGCGCTTAGAAGAAATTCGTGAGCAGAAGATTCAGGTGGTAAAAAAGCAAAAATACGAGGAGGCCGCAAAGCTTCGGGATGATGAGAAAAATCTGGAAACTCAGCTCAAAGACGCACAAAATAGATGGGAGGAAGAAGTTAAGAAAAACCGCGAAACGGTAAGCGACGAAGATGTGGCTGAAGTAGTGGCAATGATGACTGGTATACCCGTGCAAAGAGTGGCCCAGCAGGAAAGTAATCGCTTAAGTGGTATGGGCAATGACATCAAAAAAGAGATCATTGGTCAGGATGAAGCGGTAGACAAAATTGTGAAGGCTATTCAGAGAAATCGAGCGGGATTGAA
Organism: Croceimicrobium sp.; assembly: GCA_965658965.1. Lineage (GTDB taxonomy): Bacteria > Bacteroidota > Bacteroidia > Flavobacteriales > Schleiferiaceae > Croceimicrobium. Next base: position 281 of record CBFHVV010000091.1, on the reverse strand, counting down.
AGATCCTAATAAACCCATCGGTTCTTTTATATTCTTAGGGCCAACCGGGGTAGGAAAAACGCAGCTCGCCAAAGAACTTGCTCGCTCTCTATTCGATTCTCAGGATAATTTGATTCGCATTGACATGAGCGAGTATATGGAGAAATTTGCCGTGTCTCGTTTAGTAGGTGCGCCTCCAGGATATGTAGGCTATGAAGAAGGCGGACAGCTTACTGAAAAAGTACGTCGTAAACCTTATTCTGTTATTTTATTGGATGAAATTGAAAAGGCTCATCCCGATG
>CBFHVV010000090.1:0-11537 GCA_965658965.1 Croceimicrobium sp. | reverse complement strand
CAGATTCTTTAGCGTTTCGAGCACAGCAAATTTAAATGTATTCCAAGCATATTTTTGTGTGCAAGCTTACACGAGATTTTAGACCTTCTCACTGCCTTTAATATAAATCAAAAAAGCGCCAAGTCTCTATTTGTGAGGTTTGGTTAAGCAAGTGAAGAGCCTAGAATCAACAAAAAAAGAGGCTATCTCTTTCGAAATAGCCTCTCATTAAAAATTGCTATAAAAATGCTCTAAAGCAATGCATTGGTTTTACGTACCGCATCTGCACTAGCCTGTAATTCAGCTTTTTCCTCATCACTCAATTCGATTTCAACGATTTTCTCTACCCCATTAGCACCAATTAAAGCTGGTACACCAATGCAAATGTCATTTAAACCAAACTCCCCTTCTAGCATACAAGATGATGGGAACATTTTATGACTGTCGGTAGCAATGGCATGTACCATAGAAGCTACGGCAGCACCTGGCGCGTACCAAGCAGAGGTTCCTAATAATTTGGTTAAAGTAGCTCCACCAACTTTAGTTTCTTGCTTTACTTCTTCCATACGCTCGGCACTGATTAAGCTAGAAACAGGAACAGAATTGCGGGTAGCTAAACGAGTTAATGGAATCATGCCTGTGTCGCTATGACCACCAATAACCATCCCATCAATATCCGAGATAGGAGCCGCCGCTGCTTCCGCTAAACGGTATTTAAAACGAGCAGAATCTAGTGCGCCGCCCATTCCGATAATTCTATTTTTAGCTATTCCTAAAGATTTATGCGCTAAGTAAGTCATGGTATCCATTGGATTAGAAACCACGATAATAATAACATTTGGCGAAGCTTTTAAAAGGTTCTCCGCTACCGTTTTTACAATACCAGCGTTGGTACTAATTAACTCCTCTCTCGTCATACCAGGCTTACGCGGAATACCAGAGGTAATTACCGCCACATCACTATCTGCAGTTTTAGAGTAGTCATTAGTACTACCTACAATTTTAGTGTCGAAACCATTTAAAGAGGCCGTCTGCATTAAATCCATTGCCTTTCCTTCTGCAAAGCCTTCTTTGATATCAAGAACTACTACTTCAGAAGCAAAGTCTTTCATGGCAATGTACTCTGCGCAACTTGCGCCTACTGCACCTGCACCTACTACGGTAACTTTCATATTATTTGTGATTTGAGGATTAATTTAAATTCTCCACAAAAATAATAAGCAGCTTCCAATGCGAAAGGGTAAATAGCGGAAAATACTTCTTCATCCGATTAATAAACCGCGGTCTGCTGCAGCTCTAAAATAAAAAAGAGATTAAAGCCCTTGCTCTAGCCTACTCTTAAAATTTAATTTAAAAGCTCTAAACATAGCCCCTTTCACCAAAGCTGATTGGCATTATTAATTTTTAACCCTAAATTATTTTTATTATCTTAATATGAGTTAGTTAGACTAATATTTAATATCTTGCAAAAAATTTATAAAGAATGATTTTCCTCAACATTTTGCGAGAAAATCCTAGTAAAATCCACAGCCAAGAGGTTTTACAGGAGACCAATCTGTTAATTGAGAAGATGATAGAAGATTTTTCTTCTAACAAAAAGGCATTAGCAGACTTTTGTCAAAGTCGAATTGCTCCGCTGTTTGATCTTTATATAAAATATAATCACGAAGTATTTAACGCCTTAAGCAAAGCTTTAGCTTCAGATTATTCTCGAAATTTCGAAGACCTTAAAAGAGATACCAATCAAAGCTACCGAAGCCGTTTAATTCTACATTGTTTAATCTGGCAAGATAGCCAAGCGGGAGTGCAAGAATTGGTTAGCAGCGGAAAGGAAGGCTTATTAAGCTATAATGGAGAAGCTACTTACCAAGCTTTCTCTAAAAATGCGCGTGAAAAGAATGAGTTCTTACAGCCCGTTTTGGCAATGGTTAATGCCTATTTATTGGCCGACATTTACGCTTTTCTCCCTATCTTAGAACGTGAGGGGCTAATTGAAATCAGCGAAAAGGATTGGCAGAATTTAATTGATGATTATGCTGATGCCTTAGATACCTACAGACATTATGCCTTGGAAGCACAAATTTTAGAGCGATCAAAATACCCGCAGGCTATTGCAATATAAATTCTGAAGTTCTGCTCTCGCATTGTAATTTTACAGAATGAAATCCATTATTTTCCGCGCAAGCGCATTACTACTTATTTTACTTAGTCTTAATTCTTGCTTCACCCATCGCTATAAGGTTGGCCCAATAAATCTTGCCGAGCAAACCTTTACTAATGAAGGGAAAAACCACTTTCTGTTTATGGGATTGGTAAAGCTTAGCACGGCAACATTAGATTCACTTACAAGCGATTCACTGAACTATGAAGTAGAGATTTTCCATAGTTTTCCCGATATCCTAGTAAGTGCCGTAACCATAGGAATTTATACCCCCACAACAATAAGGGTTAAAATATCAGCGATAAAGCCCAAAGAGGAAAAAAAGAAAAGCTATAAAAGTCCTCTGAAAAAATATTAGAAAGCTAGGACAGGAGCAGAAATAAAACCTTTTACCCTAAACCTAAGTGTAGCCATAAAAAAAGGCCCTAACAGAAGTTAGGGCCTTTTTAAATATAGTATGTTGGTATTTACACCAATTCTTGCACTTTTGAAGCGGCTTCCTCCAAAGCAATAGCAGAGTGCACTTCTAAGCCACTCTCGTCAATCATCTTTTTAGCAAGCTCAGCATTTGTTCCTTGTAATCTTACGATGATAGGAATATTAATGTTCTCGATGTTTTTGTAGGCATCGATAATACCTTGCGCCACTCTATCGCAACGCACGATTCCACCGAAAATGTTTACTAAAATCGCTTTTACATTGTCATCACGTAAAATGATACGGAAAGCTTTTTCTACTCTTTCTGCATCAGCAGTACCTCCTACATCAAGGAAGTTAGCCGGATTTCCACCTGCCATTTTAATAATATCCATGGTAGCCATGGCTAAACCAGCACCATTTACCATACAACCTACGTTGCCATCAAGGTTAACGAAGTTTAGTCCTGCTTCACCCGCTTCAACATCAATTGGATCTTCTTCTCTAGTATCACGCATTGCAGCATAATCCTTATGACGGAATAATCCATTATCGTCTAAACTCACTTTAGCATCTACGGCTAAAATTTTGTCATCCGATGTTTTTAATACTGGGTTAATTTCAAAAAGACTAGCATCAATACCTTCGTAAGCATAGTAAAGACTAGTTACAAATTTTGTCATTTCCTTAAAAGCGGTTCCACTTAAACCTAGGTTAAAAGCCACTTTACGCGCTTGAAATCCTTGCAGACCTACTTTAGGATCAATCTCTTCGGTAAAAATAAGATGAGGAGTTTTTTCCGCTACTGCTTCAATATCCATCCCACCTTCCGTAGAATACATGATCATGTTTCTACCACTTTCGCGGTTTAATAAAACCGACATATAAATTTCAGAAGTTTCACTTTCTCCAGGATAGTAAACATCCTCCGCTACCAATACTTGATTTACAAGCTTACCTTCTGCTGAAGTTTGAGGAGTAACGAGCATCATACCTAAAATATCATCAGAAATGCTGCGCACTTCGTCGATACTTTTAGCAAGCTTAACACCGCCACCTTTTCCGCGACCACCCGCATGTACTTGCGCTTTTATCACGTACCAAGAAGTACCTGTTTCTTCGCTAAGTTGTTTGGCTGCTTCCACAGCTTCCTCTGGCGTAGAGGCTACTTTACCACGTTGCACGCGCACGCCGTAAGAGGCCAAAATATCTTTTCCTTGAAATTCGTGTAAATTCATCTATTGCTTTTTTCTGAGACTACAAAAATATGCCCTTATTATCAACCTCGGAAATTTTGCGCGCCTTTTATCTACCTTTGCCGACAATAATTTTCTCAGTGCAATAAGAATGTTCAAATATCTCTGCCTTTTTTCACTTGTTAGTCTATTTTCCGTCCATGGACAAAGCAGTAAAAAATCCCTTGAACCCCTTAAAACAGAAGCTACTGCAGAAATTGATGGAGTTTTAAGTGATAGCATTTGGGCCTATGCTCCTAGCGCCGGCGATTTTGTAATGCTTTCCCCGGGTAGCGGCACCGCTATTCCTGCCGATTTCAAAACAAGCATCAAAGTTTTCTATAGCGACGAAGCCATTTTTATTGGCGCCACCATGAGAGACCCTCAACCCGATTCTATTCTCCGCCAAGTATCGGTGCGGGACGACTACAATCAAAATAATGATTGGATTGCTATTGCTATTAATCCCTTTAACGACGGCCAAAATGATTTTAGCTTTTTCATAACCGCAGCGGGTTTGCAAGCAGATAGCCGCACCACTGGAAACGGCGAAGATTTTTCCCTAAATAGTATTTGGCAAAGTGCGGTTAGCATTGACGATTCCGGCTGGACCGCCGAACTAAAAATTCCTTACATCTCCCTGCGCTTTCCCAATGAGTTGAGCAAAGACTGGGGCTTTAACATAATTCGCAGCATACGCAGAAATCGTACCGAATACTCTTGGAATTTCATCGATCGCGCCTCAGGTTATAGTTGGGAATATCAAACAGGACTTCTTAAAAATATGCGTGATATCGAGCCGCCGGTGCGCTTTTCCCTCATGCCTTATGCCTCGTCTTACCTAGACAATTTTGAAGGGACCACCAATTTTGATTTTAATGCAGGCGTTGATCTTAAATATGGTATCAATGAAAGCTTTACGCTAGATGCGACCCTGATTCCTGATTTCGGTCAGGTACCCTTCGATCAGCAAGTTTTAAACCTCTCCCCTTTCGAAAATCGCTTCCAAGAAAATCGTCAGTTTTTTAATGAAGGCACCGAACTTTTTAGCATTGGAGATATTTTTTATTCACGCAGAATTGGCGGCGCTCCCGATAATATTACCAATGCCGATTTGGCGGGTAATGACAGTGCTAATGTCACTGTAAAAACCGAATTTACGCGTCTCTTAAATGCTACTAAAATATCAGGGAGAACCAACGGCAATCTCGGTATTGGCTTTTTAAATGCTATTACAGATAATAATTACTCTACGGTAGATTCGGCTGGTCGCGAATCACAAAACCTCTTAGAGCCCCTTACCAATTATAATGTTTTGGTACTCGATCAGCGTATAAATCGCGCATCTAGCCTAAGCTTGATAAACACCAATGTTATGCGGCAAGGCGAGTTTGTAGATGCCAATGTGGTTGGCTTATTGGCTTCCATATATAATACATCGGGAACTTATCGCACGGACGCCCAAATAAGAAGAAGCGATCGTTTTCATAGCGATGATAGCATCGAAACCGGGCATAATTTTTATTTGCGTTTTGGAGATGTAGAAGGCAAATGGCGCTGGGCTACCCGCCAAGAAGTATTTACGGATAATTACAATCCTAACGATTTAGGTCTCTTGCCCCGAAACAATCTAATTCGTAATTATAGCGAAGTAGAATACTTAACCTTCGAGCCCAAAGGACCTTTTAATCGCACCAGTTTTACGCTTTTTAGTGTTTACAGCACCTTATACCAGCCTCAACGTTTTGAAGAATTTTATTTAGGCTTTAATAGTTTCTTCCTACTTAGAGATTTTACTGGAACCGGTATTCGCCTGCGTTTAAAGCCTCAAGAGTCTTTTGATTATTTTGAAGCACGTAGCCCCGGTCGTTATTTTAGTAAACCCGCAAATTATGCGATTAGTTACTTTATCTCTACTGATTATCGCAAAACCTTTGCCCTCGATTTAGATTTTGACTACGATCGGATGCTGGTTTGGAAACGTGATCATTATACTATTAATGTAGAGCCGCGTATTAGAATCGGCGACCACTTTTTTATTATTCCCCAGGCCACTTTCGACCTTTTTTACAATGACCGAGGTTTTGCAGGATTTGACCAAAATAAAGCACCCGTATTTGGCAATAGAAATGTGCAAAATTTAACCGCTCTTATTGATGGTCGCTATGCCTTTAATCCCAATAGCTCTTTGGGCTTACGCTTACGCCAATATTGGAGCCGGGTAGAATATGACCAATATTACAGGCTATTAGGAGATGGTGGCTTAAGACCAAATGCCAATACTACTAATTACGATCTTTTCTTCAATACCTTAAATTTAGACCTGCGCTTTTCATGGTGGTTTGCCCCTGCTAGTGAAATGGTAATTTTGTATCGCGTAGCTTTGTCAAATGATGGTAGCGCTATTGAAGATAGGTATTTCGGAAATTTAGATCAAGCCCTGGCTTCACCCGTGCAAAATAATATTTCCATCAGATTGAGCTATTTTCTAGACTATAACCGAACGCGCAGTGCTTGGGCAAACCGAAGAAAATGATTGAAGCTAAAAACATTAAAAAAAGTTACGGCGATTTAGCTGTCTTAAAAGGCGTAAACATTACCATTAATGAGTCCGAAATTGTTTCCATTATGGGCGCCAGCGGAGCGGGTAAAACTACCTTACTGCAAATTTTAGGCACCTTGGAAAATGCTGATAGTGGAGAACTTCTCTTTAAAGGTGAAAGTATCCATCGTAGAAGTGCCAAAGAATTAGCTCGTTTTCGCAATAGCAATTTGGGTTTTATTTTTCAATTTCATCATTTATTACCCGAGTTTACGGCCCAAGAAAATATTGCCATTCCTTCGCTTATCTCCCGTAAGGATAAAAAGGAAGCTTTAAAAAGGGCTGGAGAATTATTAGAGTTTATGGGATTGGCTAATCGCATAGAACATAAACCCTCCGAACTTTCGGGTGGAGAACAACAGAGGGTTGCGGTGGCACGTGCTTTAATGAATCAGCCGCAGCTCATCTTAGCCGACGAACCTACTGGCAATTTAGATAGCCAAAACGCACAGGACATTCACCGATTATTTGGCGAAATTCGCAGTGAGTTTAATAGCAGCTTTGTTATTATCACGCATAACCGCAAATTAGCAGAAACTGCCGATCGCCTAATCGAAATGAGCGATGGTATTTTAATTTGAAACACATGAGCATTACCGAAAAAATTTCTGGCCTAATAGAAAAAGAAATTGAGGCCATTCGCAATATTCCCATTAATGGAGTAATAGAAAAAGCCATTGAACTGATTTACCAACAAGTGCATCAAAAAGGTGGTAAAGTGGTCGTAAGCGGCATGGGTAAAGCCGGGCAAATCGGGGTTAACATTGCCACTACCTTAAGCTCTACTGGCACCCCTGCCATTTTCTTACACCCCAGCGAATCGCAGCACGGCGACTTGGGCATGGTTCAAGAAAATGATGTAATGTTTCTTCTCTCCAATTCTGGAAAAACGCGGGAAATTATTGAACTAGAGTATCTGGTTAAAAACCTAAGGCCAGGGATACAAATTATTGGTTTAACGGGCCACCCAGACGGACCACTGTCAGACTTTAGTGATGTGCTCTTATACACTGGTAATCCTAAAGAAATATGCCCTCTAGGCCTCACTCCTACCACTTCAACCACCGTTATGACCGTAGTGGGCGATTTACTAGTGATCCTAATGATGGAGAAAATAAAATTTAGCAAAGAAGAATACGCCAAACGCCACCATAGTGGTTATTTAGGCCAACAAGCACGAAAATAATATGAGGTTTAAACTTATTGCAGGCCCTTGTGCCATTGAAGACCGCGAACTTGCCTTTTCTATTGCACGAGAGGTAAAAGCCATTTGCGATCGTTTGGATATTGAATACATTTTTAAAGGCAGCTTTAAAAAAGCGAATCGTTCGCGCCTCGATAGTTTTACGGGTATTGGCGATACCGAAGCTTTAGAAATTTTGCGCGATGTGGGACAAGAATTAGGCATTGAAACGATAACTGATATTCACGAAAGTCCTGATGCTGCTCTTGCTGCCCAGTATGTAGACCATTTACAAATCCCTGCTTTCCTTTGTCGTCAAACCGACTTATTAATAGCTGCCGGAGAAACTGGCAAAGGCGTTAATATTAAAAAGGGCCAGTTTCTTTCTCCTGAAGCGATGAAGTGGCCGGTTCAAAAAATACAAAGCACAGGCAATGAAAAGGCTTGGGTTTGTGAGCGCGGTGTGAGTTTTGGCTACTCCGATCTTATTGTAGATGCTACCGCTATTGCCCGTCTAAAAACCCTTGGCGTACCAGTAATTATGGACTGTACGCATTCGGTGCAAAAGCCTAACCGTACAGAAGGCGTAACTGGAGGAGATCCACATTTAATTGAAACCATAGCTCTTTCTGCCATAGCCACTGGAGCGGATGGCTTTTTTATTGAAACTCACCCTAGTCCACATACGGCCCAAAGCGATCCTTATACTATGCTGGAATTAAGCAAGTTAGAAGGTATTTTAGAAAAAGCTATGCGTATTAGAAAAGCCCTCGCCTAAATGCTAGAACGTCTCCACGCCAATCTTCTATATTTACAAAGTAAGGGGCTTTCCTCCCTTTCGGTAGATACGCTTTTAGTAGCAATTGCTGCTAATGAGGCTATTGACCTTCGACTATTATCAAGCCTCTGCGAAGCGGAAGATATTTTACTAAATGACCTTTTAGAAAAAGACCTAAGCTTTAGACCTAAGCCCATTAAGCTTTTAGTAATGGACTGCGATGGTGTGCTTACCCGTGGCGAAATGATTGTAAACCAAGACGGAAGTTCCACAAAAGTCTTTAACGTAAAAGATGGAATGGGTATTAAGCTGGCGCAAGAAGCGGGCATGCATACTGCCATTATTTCTGCAGGCACTTCTACTGGAATTGTAGAAAGCCGTGCCGAGCATTTAGGAATCAGTCATTGTTATGTGGGGAAACGCCCAAAGCTAGCAGTCTTAGAAGAATGGCTGGCTGAATTAAATCTTAGTCTAGCGCAAGTAGCCTATATTGGTGACGATGTAAACGACCTTCCCATTTTAGAAAAGGCAGCTTTGGCCTTTTGTCCTAAAAATGCAGTGCCTTTAGTGCGAAAGCATCAGAAAGTGCGAGTTTTAAAAAGCAATGGCGGCGAAGGTTGCTTGCGCGAATTGGTAGAGGAATATTTATTGGCTCCGCGACCAGAGCTTTCTTAAGTCTTATCTGCCTCCTTTAATATCGCGTGCAATAATACCTTTAGACTTTCGGAGATTCTTCTAGCATTTTAAAAACCACCGACGCAGGTCTAAATTGGACCCTTCCATTTCATAATGCCAAAGGCAGTATCCAAGCCGACCTGACTATTTTTTGGATTGCCGAAACGCTTTTTAATTTTTCCTCCGTAAATCATTAAAGCTAGATCTCCAAAGGACACGTCAAAGTTCGGTTTATAGCAAACAACCTTGGAGTCGGTTAAAATTTGCCTTGTTTCTTTTTTCTAGTCGAGGTAATATAAGTTTTCAATCGGTGTCACTTCTCTCTTATGTCCCAATGTTGTGAGCAATTCCACCTAGACTCAAAATCATTAGTCACAGAGCCAACGTAAAATGAGTAAGTTTAAGACTCAAATGTATTTTTTGACTAAAATATATTAGCTTGATTTACAGAAAAATAATTTTACGTTAGTCAGAATTAAATGAAACAGAATTTCATCATATTAATACTATTTATTTTTCCTGCCCTGTTATTAGGTCAGAACAATGAAGTTTCACTTCTAGTGGAAAATGAAGTCGACACAATTCTCACTAATAAGAGGGATTTTAATAGAAACGGGAAACTGAAACGGAATAGAACTTTAATTGAGGTTCAAGTACTTAATCATAATGGACTTCCAGTTCTCAACCAAGTTTGCCGAAAAAATAAAGTTAGCTGGGAAAGGCATTTTGAGTTTTATGAAGACAATTCTGTTAAAACAACTATTGACATAGAAGATAATGACACAACGGTTACTTTCTGGGAGAGACAAGAGTATATAATTATAATTACAGGGGGTATTCCTGACTATTTCCCTGAAATTGAATATTATCCGAATGGTCTAATGAAATCTGAAACCAGATCAGGAAGCAGCATGGAATACATGCTGGAATATGAATATAAAGTAAAATAACAAGTCGAGTAGCTAAAGGGGAGTCGCACCCCTTTACCTACTCGACTTTATTATTCAGTTGTTTCAAATTCAATCAAATATGGGATTAATGGAATTCCTACTGTATTTCTAAAACCAGAACCAACAACAATTTGATATTTTTTTGAAGGCTCTAATCTTTCTATGCCAAAACTTACAGATTTTCCATCGTCTGAAAAACCTTGAAAATCTTTAATTCTAATAACGTTTTCTTCTCCAAGAGGTCCAAATTGAAAATTACGGAAACGCGTATCCATTTTTTGAGAAAAATGAATTGTCAACACATCAATATTTGTGTGTACGATGGTGCTTTTGTTTTGAATTTTATCTACACTTTCAACTTTAGGTCTGCTTTTTTCAAATGTTTCTTTATAGGAGTTTAAAGGTTTGTCAAAATACTCTGATTTTTCTACGAACCTGATTAGCTCACGTTCATTATTGTAATCAAGTTCTATCATTTCCTTAATTGCCTTTTGTTTGTCCGTTGATATGTTGTAATAATCTTCGCAAATCTTATAACCAACGTAGTATGCCAAATCACGCATTCCAAACTCGTTATCCGAACTGTTCCAAATCCAGTTGTATAGATTTGGTGAGAACATTTCCAATTCAAATTTGGCTTTAATTTCAATATCCTTGCTTCTGCCAAATTCAATTTGTGGGTTTGGTGAATTTATTTCTAATGCCTTTTCAGCAACGAACTCTGCAACGCCTTCCAGAACTGTTTGAGCTAATAAACTATTGCCAATAGTTGTTATTTGTTGCGTGTGAATATATTCGTGAATATTTAAGAACACAATGTTCTTGCTTGGTTCTGAATTAAAATAATTCCGTAAGTGTGATAAGTTTTCAGGAAATTCATTTGTTGGTATTTCCTTATCTGCTAGAGCCAATTCCGAACCAATTAGAACTAAACTGTCTAAAGTAGTGCCGTTTGTTCTTAAAGCTCCAATCGTAAAATATATTTTGGCAGGTTTTGTATTTGGGTAAATTTCTTTTAAGCTTTTAATTCCTTTCTCCAATTCGGAACTGTATTGGTCTACTTTCAGTGTATTTTCTCTAATTGCAGTCCAAAATTTAGGATAATTTTTAATTGCATAAATGTACTCTTGGGGCGTATAATTTCTTGCTTTTCGGATCGCTTTTAATCCAGCAGTTCCTTTTTTAAGATACAGACTGTCGAGATATTTGTTTTGCAAAATCGAATCTTGTGTCGAAGTAATTTTATCGTAGGCTTCCCAAAAGTTTTTTATGTCTGACGTAACAATATTCGAACTTTGATTGTGGGTTTGACAACTAGTCAAGATTACGGCAATGGTTAAGAAGGTTACAATTTTATTCATTATTTGGTTTTCATTTTTTTGGCCTGAGTAACAGTTTAATAATCCCACAAATTAAACTATTATCCCCAATGAAAAGGGAAATAAGCCCAATCATCAAATTGTGGCAGGGGAAGCGGACCGGCCTTCAAGAAAATGAAAGCTGAATTGAGGTAGAACCTTAGTAAGACCGAGAAGCTCCGAAGAATGAGGAGATCAC
>CBFHVV010000089.1:0-11813 GCA_965658965.1 Croceimicrobium sp. | reverse complement strand
AACCACCACACCGTTAAATTCATAGGAGGAGGTAGGCAGACTTATTGGTGCTCCACTGGAGTAAGTCCAGGCCGCCCCAAATTGCAGTCTAGGCTTTAACTGATAAGCTAGAACGATGTTAATGGCATGCGGGCGGTCCTGAATTGGTTGATAGGATTTTCCATTGTTTATCCCGGCAATGGTTCGCTCAGTATGGGAAAGGGTGTAGCTAATCCACCCAGTAAGTTTCCCTTCTTTTTTCTTTAGCATGAGCTCTAAGCCGTAGGCCTGGCCGCTACCAGAAAGCACTTCGTTTTCTAAATGCTTGTTGAGTATGAGGTTAGCATTGTCTTTAAAGTCGATCTGATTTTGCAGGTGCTTATAGTACACTTCTGTAGATAGCTCATATTTATTATTATTAAAGTTTTTGAAATACCCTAAAGCGATTTGATCCGCTATTTGAGGCTTGATATTCTCAGAGGCAGGGAAGTAAATGTCTAAAGGTGTGCCCGTGGTAGAGTTAGAAGCCAGTTGTAGATATTGCATCATACGGTTGTATGACATTTTAATAGAGCTGGACCTGCCCAACATATAACGCATGTTTATCCTTGGTTCTAAACCACCTTGCATGCTGTGAAACTCACTAGCTTCGTATTCTGTGCTTAGTGATGGCTCATTGGTATTACTCTCATATTGGTTTACCGTGCCACCAATATTCTGAAACATTGAGTAGCGCAGACCTGCATCAATAGTAAATTCATTAGATACCTTTATGGTAGAGCTAAGGTAGGCTGATGATTCAAGGGCTCGCTGGGTTTCTAATTCAAAATTAATAGTAGACCCTGGGCTGGTAATAGTGATAGCTCCCGGTTGAATGGTATGATAGATAGAGGCAGCGCCTGCTTTAAAAGTGAATATTGAATTGTGCAGATAGGTGAAATCAGCTTTTATAGTTTCATCATAAATTCGGGCCTTCCACTCAAGCTCGGAATCACCAGTAGAATTTACTCCCAAAGTGTAATTATAGTCGCTGTATAGCGCAGAAATATTGGCAAAAAGCTTTTTGGAAAAGGCGTGTTTCCAATTTATAGTGGTGGTACGATTACCCCACGTCCAGTTGATTTGCTCTTTGTTTTTCAAAACGTCATCACCGTAATAGCCAGAAATGCTTAGCACATCTTTTTCGCTTAACTTAAAATTCAGCCTACCATTGAGGTCATAGAAATACATTATGCTATTTTTCACATCTTCCCTAGAACTAAGACGGGTAAATATATCTGCGTAGGTTCTGCGACCCGCAAGCAGGAAGGAACTTTTTCCTTTTTGTATTGGGCCTTCCAAATTTAAACGGCTTGCGATGAGTCCAAAACCTCCATTGCCACTCAATTTTTCATCGTTGCCGTTTCTTTGTTTGATATCCAGTATTGATGCTGATCTTCCCCCGTGTTGTGCTGGAATGCCTCCTTTGTAAAGTTCGGCCTCTTTTATAACATCGGCGTTAAACACAGAAAAGAATCCCATTAGGTGGCTCGGGCTATAAACCGTTGCACCATCCAATAGAACTAAGTTTTGGTCAGCCGAGCCCCCGCGTACAAAGTAGCCGGTTGTTCCTTCACCACCAGACTGAACGCCAGGTAGGGATTGTATGGCTTTCAATACATCTACTTCACCCATAAAGGCGGGTATTTCTTTAATAGTTTTTATACTGAGTACTTCACTGCTCATTTTCAAATCCTCCACATTGGCTGCTTCAATTTGGTCTGTTACTGTTACTTCGGCAAGCTCGGTGGCAGAAGGATAGAGTTTCAGATCCAATTTTTGCTGGCCAACAACTGTTACCTCCACAGTTTTGGTTTCATAACCGATAAAACTGACCTGTAATTGGTACTTGCCTGGCGGTAATTTCATGGTATACAATCCATTAAAATCTGTAGTAGCGCCAATTTTTAAAGAGGGGGCGTAAACTGAGGCCCCAATAAGGGTTTCGGAAGTGGTGGCGTCAATAATACTGCCACTGAGGCTGGCCTTGTTCTCGGCGGTGGCCAAAAAGATTAAAAGGCTGAACATTAGGATCAAAACTTTTTTCATGTTGTTGGTTTTATGAATAGTAAAGCAGTAGAGCTTTTTCATCTTTCTCATTTGCTGGGGCAAAGCTATCCTTTGGCAGAAGGGGATAAGTCCCGTATTTCACTTAGGAGGTTCGACATTATAATTCTGTACAAGACTGCTAAGCTTAAACCTTGCAATAGGGTATGATTTGAAGAGTACGTTTACGGAAGTTGATGGTTACCACACCCAAAGTCATTAGGTCATAGCCAATTACCCCGTCAACATTAAGTCCGTGCGATCTTAAATTTTTAAAATCTATGAGCATCGTCGTTATTTTATTTAGGCTTAAACCGATTTTTATATTTTCCATTTGTCTCAGTTCAATTCCTGGTTTTAAGCCATCGGTACCCAAAAGATTTTTAAGTGAGATTAGGCGAGTTTCAATATTGTCCCGAATCACAAGTTCCTTGTCAAAGAGCAAAATTTCGGAGCCACTGTCAAAAGCAATTCGATAGTATTGATCCTTTATGTTGGCTTGTAATTCAATGAGTGAGCCTCTGAATTTAAAAGGCATAGTAATCTGACCTGAAACCAATTTGCTCCCTGTGTCAGCTAGTCTTTGACCTTGCTGATCTGTTTTATATATCCTCAGCTCTTCTTGATGTAAATCAATTTCCAGCTCCAGTCCCCAGAAGAGATTTACGCCCAATAGACCAAGAATTTTAACATTTCTCTTCTTCTCAATATGTCTAAGATTAGTCACATCGGCCTTTTGAATTTTAAAAACTACTTCACCAAGCTGTAATTGCCCCACTTTGCACACCCGCGCATCATGAATTTGGCCATTAACTCCAGTTACCTGCCGAGTAGGGTCGGTATAGTAGTTTTTAAAGTACTGGTCATTTAATACTAAGCCTGGAGCGCCAGTATCGAAAATAAAATATCCAGTATCTCCCTTTATTGCTCCTTTAAGTAGTAATAGTTTGCCAATCTTGTGAACAGGGATACGGTAAGAATTAATAGTCTGCCTTGGGTTGTCATCAAGAGTCCAATCAACTGCGCTTTTGTATCCAGAACAACTGCTCAAAAATAATATGGCAATCAATCCTAGAATATGATTTATGCTTAGTTTTAAAAAGGCTGATTTAGAAATATCAAATGTTTTTGCTTTGCTTTGTTTTAATGTCTTAGGTCTCATCATAGCTGTATGTTTAAGAGTTTGATGAGGCAAAATTGGCGTGAACCGTCAGACTAAAAGTTCGTTATTAAATTCAGAGGTTCGGATTTATAGTAGGGTACCTTTTTATTAGCAAGGGTCGGAGCAGTGCTTATATAAAATGAAAAACCCATCAAAAATGGTATTACACCTGATGGGTTTTATATGAATAAATGCCTATTGGAATTAGGGGCTTAGGTCTTTTTAAACCTTTTATTTCCCACCTTTCACCAGCAACCAAATTGCAAAGCCTACTTCACCTAAGGTCATGGGAATAGTGAGCACAGCTTCTATCGACGAAAGGATATCTATCATGTTTGGGAAAACAGCATGCATAACATTAATATAGGTATAGCTTGCTCCAGCAATAATGAGAAGCACGCCCCAAAATTTTGGCACATAATCAGCCTTCACGGCTAAATAGCCTAAAGTCATTAGGTGGAAACCAAAAACAATTAGTCCTTTAGACCAGATGCTTTCAAAGGATAATAAGAGCTTCATCGCTTCCAAGGCGCTTTGCTCTATTGCTGTTCCATTAAATTGGTTGGATAGGCTAAAAATTATTTGTGGCAGATTGTAAATGGCTATCCCTAAAACAACGGTATAGATTACGCGCAGTAAAGAGCTAACAAATGAAAGGCTTTTATTTGCCTTTGCAAAAAAGTGAAATAATGCCCAGGCCACAATGGCGTCTAAAACGAAAATGATTAACCAACCGCTAATTTCCGCCTCGAAGGCCCCAGTTGAAGTTTGCAGATTTTGAAAAGTGGCTTGTGGATCATTGGCCACCATTATATTGCCATGCAGATAGCCATAAGTTATTCCGGCTACAAGGGCCATTACTAAAATAGAAATTCCAGCCACCAAGGCTGAGCTTCGCTGAGTAAGGATATTTGAATTTTTCATGGTTGTAATAAATATAATAGAAAGTATTTTCTTTTTTTAAAGCAGAAGCAGAATAATCTCAATCCTGAAATAGCTAATATTTGCCATAATGGCTTGAATTCTAACTTGAAACTGCTTTTTCTTGGGAAAGGAGTACATTTTTAGGTTTAGCCTTTGGTTGGATTCGGATTCCCTTGATTAACAACCATATAGTAAAGGAAAACTCACCAATTATCCCACCGCCAATGACAAGCCTCTCAAATAGTAACCTATATTCCTGGTAGGGAGTCCAATACAGATGAGCTCCGCTGTCAGCGAGATAGGTGAGCCCGGCAATTTGAAGCAAAAGACCAATAAAGCCAGGGAAATTAAGCGACTTTACCATAAGCCAGCCTAGCATAATAAGGTGTACTCCAAAAAATAATAGACCGACGTTCCACATCGTGTTGAATGCTTCCAGCAGGCCGCTTACGGTTGCCGCTGTGGCTGTTCCGCTTTGGGTAATGGAAGCGATTTTAAAAAGATTTACTAGGGCTATAAGAAAGATTAGGCCATTGATAAGGCGAACCAAGGAGGAGGTAAATGCACAGTTCCTATCAACAGACTTTAGCAGTTTAAATAGTGGAAAAGCTAAAAGAATGTCTACTATAACCATAAGACTAAAGGAAGCTATTCCAAGCTGAAAATGACCTAATTGGGAGGCGATATTTTCAAGAGTGAGCTGTGGATTGCCATCGGCTAAGATTCCCTGAAGGGTATAAAAATTTGCAAAAAATCCGCTAGTAAAAATGATAAGATACCCTAGTCCAATAAACAGAGCGGTGCCTTTAGATGATTTCATAATTATTAATTTTTGGATGGGAGCATTACTGGACAGCGATTACCACATTACCCTTTTTATGCCCAGCACTCACATAGGTATGTGCTTCCGAAACTTTTTCTAAGGGATACTGACGGTCAATTATAGTTTTTAAGCAGCCTTGGCCCATGAAGTCAATGAGCTCCGTTAGCATCTCCTTGATTTCAGGCGACTTGAGCATGCCTGTTGCTGCAAACTTTGCCTTTTGGGAAGAGAAAGCAGAGGACCATATCATTTGAAACAAAAGTCCTAGGTTGAGAACAGGTGATAGATATTGGCCGTTTTTAGCAAGAATGCGCTTACAATCTTTAAAGTTTCTCTTGCCCACGGTGTCGTAAACCATATCATAAGTTTTGTTGCTTTGCGTAAAATCATGTTTGGTGTAATCAATCACATAGTCGGCCCCAAGAGATTTTACCAAGCCAATGTTTCGGGTACTGCAAACACCGGTTACTTCCGCTCCAAACTGCTTGGCCAATTGTATCGCAGCTGTTCCTAAAGCTCCTGAAGCCCCATTAATAAGTACTTTATCACCAGGTTTGATACCGCCACTTACCTTGCTTAAAAAGTTCAGTGAAGTAGCTGGGCCGTCTCCAATTCCGGCAGCATCTTCAAAACTGATATTTTCAGGTAGATGCATCACTGTTCCGCCAGCTTGCACAGTGATATATTCGGCATAAGCCCCAAAAGATTCCGTGTTCTCACCAAATACTCTCTCGCCAGGTGTAAAAGTTGAAACTTCAGTACCTACGGCCTCAACTATCCCTGAAAAGCTAGTTCCCCAAATTCGGTTTTTGGGCTTAAACAAGCCCAGCATTAATCTTCCGATATAGGGTTTACCTGTACGCATCATTGCATCAGCTTGAGTTACAGTTGTGTTTTTAATTTTCACCAATACTTCATTGGGTTTAATCGAGGGTTGCTTTACATTCTTTAATTGTAAAACGGATGGAGATCCGTACCCTGTGGCTATTATGGCTTTCATTGTATTTGTTGTCATCGTAATTGATTTTTAGTTTTATACTGATTTACGATGCAAATGAAGCGCGGAAGGGCAGTGTGGGCGTTCGGGATTTAGAGTAAGGGGTTCGGGATTATAAATGTGGACAGGAAAAGTATATAAAATGGCAAAGATGTCCACCTCCGCCTTGTAGGCACCTTCCCGAAATTCTTCGGGACAGGCTGGGCAGCGGAGGACAGGCAGCCGCTGACTATGAGGCTAAAGGAAATTGAAACATGAATCGCAACCAGTGCCCATGCCCTACCCATGACATCTTTTTAATGAGTTGGTTTTCAAGGGGTGTTTCGCGATGGAGTAAAGTATCCCAAGATCATTCTTTTTTCTTTTTGGCTTAACCCAAAGAAGAAACAAAAAGGTCAAGGCTCCAATTTCTCATCCTAAAAAGCTTTGTGAAAAGTAAGCTCAGTGGGCGAGCTCCTGCGTCGCTTCCCAATTCGCTAAACTTTTGACCTTGCTTTTAACTCTTCGTAACCGAAGCGCTTTGCGCTGAGCTCAAGAACTCCAATAAAATCAGAATTACGTTCTTAATTGAGGCCGAAATACCTACTAATAAAGATTTAGCTAAAGACTTATAAATACCCTTCGTATTCCTTTTGCGTGCAATAAATGTCATCAAATCTTCTTGGTTTGCCAGCGGAAAACTCGGTTCTCTGGGTGACACTGTGTTGGGAAAACAAATCACTTTCTACGGGTTAACCCCGATGCAAGCCTGCCTCGCACTCAGCGAGTAGTACATTTTTGGAGCACAGCGGAGAGAATTTGTATCGCCTGTCCGCCTCTTGTGAGGAAGGCGGTATTGAAACAGGGGGGGGCTATTGCACCTTCAACCACTCCTTAGGCGTCATACCCACTTCTTTTTTAAAGTAAGTATTGAAAACCGTTTTCGAATTAAAGCCACTTTCGTAAGCCAAACCGATTAAGGAAATATGAGAATTGCCTTCATCTGCAGCTAATTCTTTAAAATATTCTACCCGGAAGTGATTAATAAACTGATTGAAGTTTTTTCCCAGCCGATCATTCAATAGCCAAGAAAGTTGATTGGGGTGAATCTCAATTCTTTCTGCCAAAGAGCGAAGGGATAGGTCAGGGGAGAGGAAAGGCTGGTCCTCAGTCATATAAGTTAGAAGTGTGTTGGAATAATTTGAGGCAGTTTCGTCATCCAAGAGAGCTGCCTTTACTTTCTCTTGCTGAGCTTTTGGCAATTGCCCATATAGCTTAGTTTTAAAAGCCTCATATCTAGTATCCTTGCGGAGATTACTGGCCAAGGGTCCGGCAAAACCAAGCAATAGTATAGATGACTTCATTTTGATGGCCTTTTCCAACCAATTAAAAGCCTTATCATATTCTTCCTTCAGAGCGTAAGCTTGCATGAGATAGGAATGCTCCTGAAAGGCCATCGGGCTCTGAGCCTGGGTGAAAAGCTCCTCAAAAAATTTAGCAGCTTCCTTTTCGTTCTTGCCCATAATATGGGCCAAACAAGAAATGCCCAATGCATCGCCTTTAGGTATAAAACCTTCAGGCGATTGTTCAATTATAGCTAATGCTTCATCCACCCTTTTCAAGTTAAGGAGCGAATAACACTTGGTAACTATCGCGGGAAGGTTATGCGGGTTTTCCTCGAGGCATTGATTCAAAATATTAAGAGCGATCTCAAATTCGCTATTAATGTGGTGGTAATAGGCCTTATAAAAAATAGTTTCCTGATTTAATGGATCAATTTCTAAAGCCACTTCAAGGTGTTTCCAAGCTTGCTTCATCTCACCACGCAATAGGAATAGAAAGGCAGTGAATAGCTGGGCTTCGGGATAGTTCGGCTTTAATTCAACCGACTTTTTTGCATGTTTAAAAGATTCCTGAAAGTCTGCTTTTACAAAAAAGGAAATATTGGCAAGCTGATAATGTGCAGGAGCGTTATCGGGGTCAATTTTTAAAGCTTGGTTGGTAAAGTTTGAGCTATTAGTCCAGGCCTCTTCATAAGGCATATTATCAGTAACGCCCAAAAAACCATAGGCGTCGGCTATGCCAACTAAAGAGGGAATATGTTTGGGGTCTAGGCTCAAAGCCTTATTCCAAAGTTCAATGGATTTTCTCACATCTTGAGGGTTCCATTTATTAAAGTGAAATTTAGCTTTTAAAGAAAGCTCATAGGCATCGATACTTTCAGTTTGTTTCTCTACTAAGTGCTCACTAATTTCAAAGTGTCCATATTGTTCCCTTAACTTTTCAGCAATCAATAAGCTAATTTCATCCTGTATTTCGAAAATGTTTTCCATGTTTCGATCCCAAGTCTCCGACCAAAAATGAAAGTCGTCTTCAGCCTGTATCAATTGGGCCGTAATACGCACCGTATTGCCAGCTGAGCGCACACTGCCTTCAAGAATTGCAGTGACATCCAGCGTTTCCGCAACATCCTTTATGGATACTGATTTGCCTTTAAAAAAGAAAGACGAGGTCCGGGAGGTAACCTGTAGGCTTTCAACTTTAGCCAAGGCATTTATAATTTCTTCGGTAATACCATCGCTGAAATATTCATTTTCAGGATTGGAGCTCATGTTTACAAAAGGGAGTACTGCTATAGTTTTGGCTGGCATTGCGATAGATTCAATCTGCAAGATAGCTTGCTCATTGTTAAAACTGAAAATTATAGTCTAAAAACTACTTTTTGAAATGGCGCGTAGGGCTTAATTTCCTATAAAATTGTCAATAGCTTTAATTGATTCTGCCGTCTTTTCTTCTTGAACAAAATGGCCACATTCAAACTCTATTGTTTTAGCATTTGGAAGTCGCTCTTGCCATTTTTTAAGGTATTCTATGGTTATAAATTCGTCTTTAGTGCCCCAAAGAATCAACCATTCTTTTTCCGCTAATGGCTCAAGTTTTTCCCACTGATTTTGATACCAACTTGAGGAGCCAACCAATGCTTTTGCAAGGTTGAGTAAAGGAATTCTTGAGCTCTTATTTGGAAATGGTTTTATGTACTGATTATGTACTTCTTTCGAAAGGTTTTTCTTGTCGGCGAAACCCTTTTTCAATAATCCTTTTGGAGAGAAATTCATATTTAAATACAGAAACTTGCCTAACCAACTGTTGATGGTCTTGTCAATTTTTTGAGCTTGTTTACCTTCGGCAGTAGCCCATAACCACGAGTTAAATAATGCCACTCTTTTAATTCTCTCGGAATTTTCAATTCCTGCTGCTAATCCTATAGGTCCGCCAAAATCATGCACTACTAGTGTAATGTCTTGTAGGTCTAATTTCTTGATAAACTCGCTTAGGTTTTGAGCGTGCCATTCAGGTGTTCCTGAAACTGAGTCTGGTTTTTCAGATAATCCAAACCCAAGATGATCTATGGCAATGCAACGATGATCTTTGGAAAGGACCTTTATAAAATCCCTGTAAAGGAATGACCATGTTGGTGTGCCATGCACAAAAAGAATAAGGTCACCCTTTCCTTCTTCTACATAATGCATGTTGCCTGCTCTTAATTGCAGAAATTTACTTTCAAAAGGATACTGTATTGTGTCTACCCACGATTGGGAAAATGCTGTTGCGCTCATGGTGAAAAAGATTAAAATGTTTACTAGTCGTTTCATTGTTTTTAATTTGAAACAAAGGTCTGACCCTTATCACATTTTATTTTTGGTATAAACCAAGATTCTAAATCTTAATAGTGTTGAACAGCTTGCTAAAGTTTGTGGAATCAATACGTAAATAGGAGGCTAAGTCTTTGTGGGGAACCAGATTGAAAAGGTGAGGGCTTCTTTGGGCAAAAGAGGTGAAGCGCTGATTTATATCAAAAGCCATAAGTTCATAGTGGCGTTGCACCATCCCAATTAAAAAGAGTTCGGTGGCTTTTCTAAAGAGCGTTTCTATTTCCCGATGTTCCTGCATCAATTGTTGATGCTTCTCAAAAGAGATTCGAAGAAATGAACTTTTCATTACTGTTTCCAAGAAATACTTTGAGGGCGTTTGTGTTAGAAAAGATTCTGGAATTCCACTAAAGGATGGAGGATAGGTAAAAGCAATGACGTGTTGCTTGTCATCGTTTAAGTAATAGGATTTTTGAACTCCTTTAAGTACAAAATACATATAGCGCTCCGTTTCGCCCGGAGCCGTCATTATGGTCTTTTTAGGAGCTGTGTATTCCGTCCAATACGAAATGTACTGGTCAAGAATTTTTTGGTCTATTGAATGTATTTTAGTGAGGAAATCTTTCATTTTTTCAGCTTATACACAATGGTTTGGCTAAACTACGGTTAAAGCAGTTCAGGTTTTAGTTTATTTTTTGAGCGAGAGGCAATAGCCAAGAACGACAGTAAGAATCCAATACACAGGTAGACGAAGCTATCTTGAATAACTGAGTATAATGTTGTGACACCTTTGGTAGGTAGATGTGAATACATGATTTTATCATTTTCGTCAAAACTGCTCATTTGTGCAAGCATTTCACCGTAGGGTGTAATTGCTGCGGAGAGCCCAAAACGCGTTGAACGAAGCACCGAGTGACCTTGCTCAATAGCTCTAAAGGCTGCCATTTCTGTATGAACAGGGTCAATGCCTCTCCAATCACTTGACGGAACAATAACTATATCTACTCCTAATTCATCATACCCTTTTGCCAGATAGGGAAAATCATAATCATAGCAAATTGCAGCCCCGACTTTTGTTCCTTTTATATCAGCCACTTTTAAAGGCGACTTTCCCTGCACAGCGGGTTCGCCTGGTACGGGTTGATGCTTGAGATATGTATGCGTAATGTTTCCAGATGCATCGATAAACTGGTACTTGTTCTCATACCGCAATGGAGATTGTGAAATGGGTGTCACATACGAAGCGACCAAAGTGATATTGAGTTCAGCGGCTAGTTCCTTGATGGAGTTTATCCATTCCTTCTCATCTTCAGGCATTATAAAGATGGCGGCTTCGTTCCATGCTATTATTTTAGCGCCACCGTCTGCTGCAGTTCTGGTTCGTTCAAATAATGCCGTTCTAGTCTGTTCCGTTCTTGCCTTAGTTGGCAATGGCAAACCACTTGCCTCCGAATCTGTTCCAACTGCAGCAACAGTAACAGTTTCGCGACCATTGGCTTTGCTGAAATCGTATCGGATGGAGCCAAAAGCAATCAAAAGGAACAGCATAAATAACGGGAGCTGAAATGTTGAAATAGAGGTTTTCTGTTTGATGATGATATTGGCAATGGAGGCATTAACCCAATAAATCAAAAAGCTTAGTCCAGCCAATCCAAACAAAGACAGTGATTGAATAAGTGATACATTATCGTGCATGGTATATGCAGCTATACCCCAACTGGCAAGAGGTGTAAAGGTGTATTGAATCCATTCCAAAATAATCATGATGACAGGAAATAGAAACAGCCCATATTTCTGATTTTTGAAATTGCTCCAGATCAAGTATCCCGGAAGGTGAAACAAACTAATTGGGATGGAGTAGAGAAAGACCAGCGCCAATGGAATGGGATCGCTGATAATCTTGGTTACAACAATAGACCAAGCTAAAACCAAAGCGAGAAAAAAGGTTAACCTTGACTTCCAACCTTGTGTGAGACTGAGATAGATTAAAAATGGAACACTTGAAATCCAAGCCATGACTTCAATACTAAAGGTCATATGAGTAAGGGCCATGGTAACTATTCCAATTGCGAGATACCAAAGTGGATTGATTTTATTTACATCAAATCCGCGGGTTAGTGTAGTTGATAAATCTTTCATCTTTCTTTGTTTTTATTTGGCAACAAAGTTTGATGATGCGGATTTCGAATCCATTAACATTTGTTAAAGGATGAT
>CBFHVV010000088.1:0-11859 GCA_965658965.1 Croceimicrobium sp. | reverse complement strand
AGAAGTTAATCTCCGTTTTAGCGGCTAAAAGATAAAGTACTGCCATACGTATAGCTACCCCATTTTCCACTTGATCCAGGATAATACTCTGATCACTATCGGCGACATCAGTACTTATTTCAACACCGCGATTGATTGGGCCGGGGTGCATGATTACTATTTTTTTACTTAAGCTCGCCAGCATTTTTTTATCAATACCAAACAATTGACTGTATTCTCTAATGCTAGGGAAAAACTTAAGATTTTGGCGCTCATGTTGCACCCTAAGCATGTTGGCTACATCGCACCATTCTAAGGTTTCGATGAGATTGGTGCTTTTGCTTATTCCTAAGCTTTCTATGTATTTAGGGAGTAGAGTAGCGGGACCACAAACCCGTACTTCGGCGCCCATTTTTTGCAAACAAAGGATATTTGATAAAGCAACCCGTGAATGAAGAATGTCGCCTACAATCGCTATTTTTTTGCCCTCTAAACTACCGAGTCTTTCCCTTATAGAAAAAGCATCTAATAGAGCTTGGGTTGGATGTTCATGGGCGCCATCGCCAGCATTAATTATTATACTGTCAACATTTTGGCTCAGAAAATAGGCTGCTCCTGGTTTTGGATGACGCATCACTACCATGTCTACTTTCATGGCTAAAATATTGTTGACCGTATCAATTAAGGTTTCCCCCTTAGAAACGGAAGAACTACTTGCTGAAAAGTTAAGGACATCTGCAGATAATCTTTTTTCAGCTAATTCAAAGGAAAGCCTTGTACGAGTGCTGTTTTCAAAAAATAGATTTGCAACCGTGATGTCCCTCATGGAAGGAACTTTTTTGATGGGTCTATTGATTACTTCTTTAAACTGGCTAGCCGTTTCGAAAATTAACTCAATATCAGACTTTATGAGGTACTTAATACCTAAAAGGTGTTTGGTGCTTAATTCACTCATTATCTCCGGTTTCTAGATAAACAGCGTCTTCTTCGGCGCCTAAATGTTGCCATTCTACTAATACTTTATCGCCAATGAGGCTATCCACCTGTTGTCCTGAATAATCGGGCTGTATGGGAAGTTCGCGGCTAAACCTACGATCAATTAAAGCCAGTAACTCAATTTCTGCTGGTCGGCCAAAGGACTGCACGGCATCCATGGCTGAGCGAACGCTGCGACCGGTAAAGAGGACATCATCAATAAAAACAACTTTTTTCCCTTCTAATAAAACGTCAATCTTTGTTTTGCTGGGCTGCAAAGGTGTATCTCGTCTTCTAAAATCATCACGGAAGAAGGTGATATCCAAGGTTCCACTAGCAATACTAGTTAAAGCCTCATTATTTAAAATTTGCAATAGTTTTTGTAAGACGGCACTACCTCTTGGTTGGAGACCTATTAGAACAGTATCCTTAAAATTTCCGTGATTCTCAACTAGTTGTTGGGCTAAACGGCGCAAGGTAATATCAACCTTTCGTGGACTAAGGAGTAGTTTTTTATTTAAAATCATCTAAAGGTCAAAATTAATATTTTTTATCCCTTAATTAATTCTTCGGGCCAGTTAATGGCATCAAAATTTCCTGAACTCATTAAGAGTAACACATCTGCGGAAGCGCCCAAAGCTTTAACCGAATTGATTAAGTCAGCACGCTCGGTTATCACCTTTATTTGTGGATTAGCAAAAGCGTTTTGGACGGCTTTCGCACTTAAAGGGGGTAATTTTTTATGTTCTAATACTTTGGGGTTAAAGTAAACAATAGCTTCATCCGCCTTATCTAAACTAGATTGATATTGTCCAATAAAATCAATATTCAAGCTACTGAAAGTGTGCAATTCAAAAACCGCCACTAATTTTTTATCTGCGAAGGTTTCCTTTGTGCCAGAAACACTGGCTTTTACCTTTGATGGAGCGTGGGCAAAATCGCGATAAATTTGATAGTTTACCGGAATATCTAGTTTTTCCAGTCTCTTCGAGGCCCCTTCAAACTCTTCTATCGCCTCGTAAAACTCTTCGTCGGTAAGTCCCATTTGGTTGCAAATCCAACGCGCTCCTTCCAAATTACTCATATTATGGGCACCAAAAACTTTAAGTTCCAAGTCGCCCTCCATGGTGTCTAAAATAAAATGTTGATTTTCCACACGATAATTGGGTAGACTATAGGGAAACTTTTTTACTTCATTCTCGGTGCGATTTACCACATCTAAAACTTCGGAATCATCTTCATTATAAATGATTACGCCACCAGCATCAATGCAGCTAAGTAATTGATCAAACTGCTGCTTATAATCTTCATAATCAGGGAATACATTAACATGATCCCAGGCAATACCCGATAAGAGCGCAATATTAGGTTTGTAGTGAATAAATTTAGGGCGAGAGTCTAGCGGTGAAGAAAGGTATTCATCTCCTTCTAAGAGGATGAATTCGTTGTGATCGGTAAGCTTTACCATGGTTTCAAAGCCATCTAGTTGAGCGCCTACCATATAGTCACAATCGCGATTGTGATAGTGCAGACTATGCAGTATCATGGCTGTAATGCTAGTTTTACCGTGGCTGCCGGCAATAACAACTCGTGTTTTATCCTTGCTGTTTTCGTATAGATATTCGGGATAGGATAGAACTCTTAATTTTAATTCTTGCGCTTTTTTCAACTCAATATTATCGGGTCGTGCGTGCATGCCCAAGATTACTAAGTCTAGATCCGCCTTAATATTGGCTTCATCCCAGCCCATCTGTTGTGGCAAAAGACCTTGCTTGCTTAGTCTACCTTTGGAAGGTTCAAAAATTTCGTCGTCACTGCCACTTATTGAATGTCCCTGATGATGAAGCGCAATGGCTAGATTATGCATGGCACTGCCTCCGATGGCAATAAGATGAATTTTCATGAATGTAATTTTGTAGCACAAAGCTACGGCATACTAAGAACTAGAGGAGAGTAATGGTGGCACAATCTTTTAAATTGTCCATAAATTTGGTTGCTCTACTAAAGTCTGCTGAGTCTGAGGGCTCAGAGTGGGTCTGAGGCTCGGCTAGTAAGTCAAGTTTTTCATTTCCATTAAACAGCTCGTATAAATCAATATTTAAAGAAATAGTTTGTGAACCATTTTCTGATAACTTTAGATTTAAAGGATAGACATTACTACGATACAGAGTATCAGCACCTGGGTGATAGGCATTTAACTTGTCGCTAGCGCTACCCAAAGAATCAATCAGGTTACTTCTTCCCTCTAGAATGGCAAAGCGGTATTTGAGCATGGTCCAATACATTTGATTGAAGGAGGAAAGGGGATGCTCTCTTTCAAAACTTTCGGGGATAGAATTATTCTGTTCTGGATTTAGTCCAAAGCCGATATAAATTTCAGTAAACTCATCCGCTGGGAGCTCAAGCGTAAATTGACCAGTTTCTCTGTCACCTACATCAGCAAGAAGGATATCCATTATTTCTTTCTCGGTTCCGTCAGCTCTCCTTAAAGTGATATCGGATAGGTATAATTTAAACTTTTTAAGATTTAAATCATAATTACCGATTTCGATGGTATCACCAATAGAGACTTTCGTGGCTTGGTCTCCAGCCGTCATGGTTGTTTCGAATCTTAAAAGTCCACGATCTGATTCAGGCTTATCCTTTTCGCAGGAATAAACCAGCAAAAGACTTAAAAAAATGAGGGTATAGGACTTTAAAGATTTCATAATAGGGTTATTTAAAAAATTCCGATGTTTAAACTATCCATTAATTGTTGGGCAGCATTAAAGTCTTGTAAGTCGGTAGGGTCGGACTTAACTTCTTGAATTAAGTTTAAGTTGAAAGCGCGTAACATGGGTTTTAGATCAGCCAAAAGGACAATTGTGATTTCCTGACTATTGTCGATACTAAAACTGCGTCTATCGGTATACATAGTGTCTACTAACTCATAGCTACCAATGGTATAATTAATAGGCAGGAAAATCGAATCCTCTTTAGGTTTAGAAGGGTCAAAAATTCTACCTTTTAATTTAAAAAGATTGAGACCATAATTATCTTTTCTCACAAAACTAGGTGCGATTTTACTAACCTCTGGAAGGAATTTTACGCTATGTGCAGAATCAGCACCTAAAATTATGCTGTACTGTCCGTAGTAACCTCCAGCGGGTAAGAAACCATTTAAATCTTCCGTCTGCCTTCTGTTCAGGAAGATAAAATTAGGCACGGTATCAAAATATTGCTCAGCATTTTCATCATAAAAACTTATATCGCTAATAAAAATGCTCACTGAATCAATGGTAAAATCAATGCCTAAGTCATTGGTATACATGGAGTCGTATTTTAAACCTTCTTCACCGTAATAGGGAACAAAGCTCCACGATAAATTATCAGTAGGAGGGGGAGGATTATCCTCCAGCAAATTTGATTCCTGGCAGCTGCTGAAAATGAGCAGGCTTAAACAAATAGTAAAAAAGTTGTAGCGCATGGGTTGTTTAATTATCATCAATGGTACTTTATAATAACGTATAAAACTATTTAGGCGTTGGACAATTCGCTTTCCACGTCAATTTTTTTCATGGTATTGTAATCCTCACTTTGCTCAATACTATCCATAATTTGGTCTAAAATTTCGGCCGAGTCTTTTTCATAATCGATCTCCAATGGTTCTTTAAAGCGGATACTCAAGTTCACTCCCTTCTTTTTTAAGAGTAAACCTTTCTTATCAAAAGCTCTGCGAAAGCCGTCTACAACCACAGGAATTACAATTGGCTTAGTTTCTTTGATAATGTGAGCAGTGCCTTTTCGTCCGTTAACAAAGGGAGTAGTGGTGCCTTGTGGAAAGGTGATTACCCAACCATTTTCAAGAGCGGTAAAGATTTTTTCGATATCGCGAGGATCCACACCACGATCTACATTTTTCCCGGCAGAACGCCAAGTGCGTTTAATAGAAACACTACCAACATTGGCAAATAATTTAGGCAACAAACCTGCAGACATAGTTTCTAATGCCGCAATGAAGAAAATATTCAATTTGGGATTGAGAACAAAAAAGGGAAAGTTTATTCTTTCGTAAACACCCCATTTGGCGCAGCAAAAAACTTGATATAAGCCAGTTACGTCAGCGAAATAGGTTTGGTGGTTACTTACAAAAAGAACATTCTGCTTTCGCAGGCCTTTTAAAACATGGGTTCCAGAAACTTTAGTTTTATTGGCAATATTGAAACGATAATAGGCGATGCTACCAAAGACGAATATTAATAATCGTTTCAGCAGCAGCGAATTACCAAAGGAGTCCTTTAATTTTAGCTTCATGTTTTCATTGCTTCGCGGCAAATATAAGCTTTGAAAAATTTCTAGTTAGTGCTATAAGCTACTACATGCTTAAGTTCGGCTAAAATCATGGCGGTGGCTCCCCAAATTTTCAAGCCTTCGATATTGAAGGCGGGAACCCGGTAAATTACCCCCGAAGCGAGGTCGATTTCGCTCTCTTGAAGCGTGTCTTCCGCAAAAAGGCGCTTCAAATTCAAAGAAAATATTTGCGCAACCTCTTTTTCCTCCGCCTTTTTTTCCAGCACCTTTTCACTGCTCGCTACAAAGGGGTAAACTAAAAAATTACTGGGAGGGATGTAAATCGGACTTAGTTTTCCCAAAACATGAAGATCGGCACGCTGGATGCCAATCTCCTCTTCGGTTTCTCGCAAGGCCGTTTCAAGAAAATCGGAATCTTCTTTTTCACGTTTCCCACCCGGAAAGCTAATTTGTCCACTATGAGTGCCTTTATAAGTAGAGCGCAGTATAAAAATCACTTCCGCTTGGTCGTCATTATTTTCAATTAAAATTAAAACGGCGGCTTTCTTAGTTTCTGGCCCCTCTAAAGCTTTAATATCCCTTACCTTTCTATCGGGTGGTAAAGCTAATTGGTGAGCGATATGGCCAGGTAAGGGTTGGGCCAATTTGATTTTTAAGGATTCCTTGAACTCTTGGAACTGCAAACTTGTTGTTTTCAACAAAAGTGTCATAAAAAATTGGATGGCATAACATTAAATAAGTTTTTTATATTAAATTTGAATATTATTAGAATACACTTATGACACTTACGCAATTAAGCTACCTCATAGCAGTCGATAATCATCGGCATTTTGCCAGAGCGGCAGAATCCTGTTTTGTTACTCAACCTACTCTAAGCATGCAAATTCAAAAGCTAGAGGAGGAATTAGGAGTATTATTATTCGATCGTTCCAAGCACCCAGTACGCCCAACTTCAATTGGCGAAAAACTAATACAGCAAGCACGTACCATTCTTAACGAATCCGAAAGGATGCAACAAATCCTACAGGAATCGAAAAACGTACTAGAAGGGCCTTTCAAATTGGGCATTATACCGACGGTAACTTCCTCCATTGTACCCCGTTTTTTAAGACAATTCAACAAGAAGTTTCCGAAAATTCAATTGCAAATTATTGAGTTAACCACGGAAATGATTCTTGAAAGGTTGCAGAAGGATGATCTAGATGCAGCTATTCTAGCAACACCTTTAGACGAGCGTTCAATTATTGAAAAGCCGCTCTACTATGAGCCTTTTATGGCCTATATACCAGCCGATCACAAGCTAGGGAAAGAATCTTTTATCACCAATTCGGAGATTGATATTGATGATGTGCTGCTTTTAAACGAAGG
Source organism: Croceimicrobium sp. (assembly GCA_965658965.1). Classification (GTDB taxonomy): domain Bacteria; phylum Bacteroidota; class Bacteroidia; order Flavobacteriales; family Schleiferiaceae; genus Croceimicrobium. The sequence goes on along the minus strand of CBFHVV010000088.1, from coordinate 5,247 downwards.
CCACTGCTTTCGCAATAGTGTGTTAAATCTTTGCAACTCATCGCCCAGTCTAAGCGCCAAAAATGTTGATTTAGCTTCTGGAAACTTTGATACTTTAGTGAAGCTTTCTAAAAAAGGATATGGTATGACCTTGCTCCCTTATCTCTACGCTTTAGATTTAGCTGCGGAAGAGCAGAGCTTTGTTAAACCCATTGCTGATCCTAAACCTACTCGTGAAATTAGTTTAGTTTACACACGAGCGGAATTGAAGATTAAAGTCATAGAAGAATTGGCTCAGATTATAAAAAACAGCGTGCCCGAAAAACTTTTAAATGAATCCGATCAGGTACTTAGTCCCGTAAGTCAATTATAACAGATTCATTTTGCAAGTGATAATATAGCCATGAAAAAGCACCCTATCTTTCCTCTTTCTATCTTTTTGCTTCCGGGCGAGTTTAGCCAATTGTATATTTTTGAAGATCGTTACAAACAGTTAATAAAGGAGTGTTTTGCCCAGTCAAAAACTTTTGGAATAGCCTATTCTGGCAAGCTTAATCCGCAAAACTTGGGCTCGATGGTAAAGGTGGTAGAGATAAGTAAAGAACACCCGAACGGTGAAATGGATATCATTGTGCAAGGACTGGGCGTTTTTGCTTTAGAACGCTTTTATCTTCAGGCTCCCGGTAAACTATACCCAGCAGGCGATCTCAAAGCATTAAATACTGCTTTGGAGGATGCTATCGCTTCAGATGATTTGTTGATTCTTTTTCGCAATTATTACGCTAATAATGAGCACCCCGACCCTGAGCAATTATGGCAGCCTAAGGTTTTAATATCTGAGCTTACGAGAGGTTTATTCCTCAGTGATTTTGAGAAAATCGAAATGGTTCAAATTGAAAACCCGGCTGCCCTAGAAAAGTATTTGAAAAACTACCTTCGCTACTTAAAACTACTCGAAGAACAAGAACAAAATGTTTACCAAAACATCTATCTCAACTAGTCTATTTTTTATCCTCATCAGCCTCGCTTTCGCAAGATGCGATTCTAATAAAATCAAAGAGCAAGAGCAAACTGACTCATCCAACAAGCAGTTACCGGCAAAGTCTAGTAAAGTTAGGGAACCTCTTACAAAAGACAACTATATTTCCTTTTTGCAGAGCCTACCGAAAGAGCAATTGCAGGACACTTTTACAGTTTACACCGAATTTGGGGAGATTGATTTAGTCCTTTTTGAAAACACCCCTTTACACGCGGCTAATTTTGTACATCTGGTCAATGAAAATTATTTCGATGGGACTTGGTTCCACAGGGTCAGTGAAGGGCATGTAATTCAGGCAGGAAATAATGATGATCCTTTAACCGTAAAAAAGCGTAAAGCCATAGGTGAATACCGAATACCAGCAGAGGCTTTAAACGAAAACCACCATTTTTACGGGGCTCTTGCTGCGGCTCGTAGTTATAGGGAGAATCCTGAAAAGCGTTCTGATCCCTATGAGTTTTACATTAGCTTAGGAGAAACCTATAGCTTCGGACAATTAGCCTTAATGGAAGAGAAGTATAATATTACCATTGATCCAGCTGCCAAAGAACAATATCATCAAATAGGAGGCAGTCCTCATTTAGATGGAGAGCATACCGTTTTTGGAAAAGTAGTTAAGGGTATGGAGGTAGCAGCCGAAATTAGTAAACAAGAAACCGATAAAGGGGAGTGGCCTTTACTAAATATCCCCATTAAAATTAGCATTAAGAAATAGTTAAGTCTTTTTGCAAACAATTTTATACTATATTTGACTCATCATGTTAGTACAAAATCATAATACACATACCATGCGCAATTGGATTAAATATCCGAAGGCGGGGTATTATGCGTTATTATGGTTTAGCTAATCTGTAAGGAACAATTATAAAAAACCCCGTTAGAGTCATCTAGCGGGGTTTTTTGTTTAGCCTAATACCTATAAAATATGAGTGCATTAATTAGTTTACTTGAAAAGCAAAAGAAAAGAGAAAAGTACATTTCTTTCGACATCCCAGCGAAAGAGAAAAACGCCGCTTGGTTAACCATGCGTGTTATGGACGATAGTGCAAATGAATTTTGCGAAACCATCCAAGCATTCTTGCCAAACAATGCGCAATTAGTGCGTAATGAGGTAAAGCTAACCAACTATAAAACTGCTAAGCCTGCAACTAAAATGAAAATTAGAGCACAAATTTCCGCCACAAATAACCGTACTTATGTTTTACGCTTGCACTGCCATGAATTAAACCACAAAGGTCAAATGAATAAAGTTGCTAGAGCTGAGTATCACTATATTGAGAAGAGAGTGTAGCCAGTAACAGTTAAAAAACCTTATAAATAGAGAAAAGCCGACAAGGAAACTAGTCGGCTTTTTCTGTTTCTTTTAGCACCTAATTCCTTATTTTCGTGGCCATAACTGAATTTCGGCCCTTTCTCACTTAAAATATTTTCATGAAAAAATTACCCACTCTAGCATTTTTATTGGCGGGCTTTGGTGCGCTTCAAGGGCAGAATACCTTTGTGGTAAACCCACAATTGTCCCCTAACCAGAAAAGTATTGCTTTTTCATTTCAAGGTGATATTTGGATGATGGATGATGCGCAATCGGATGCAAGGCGCTTAACGGTACATGAAGCCTATGATGCCTCTCCTTTTTTTAGCCCCGATGGCAATAGTATTGCTTTTACCAGCAACCGTTATGGCAATAAAGACCTCTTTATTATGCCCAAAGATGGCGGCAGTCCACAACGCATAAGTTATCATTCGGCAAACGACGATATTAGTGATTGGAATAGTACATTAGGTATTCTCTTTAGCACAGAAAGAGCTTTCCAACAGGTAGAATGGGATAGTGAAATTCATAGCATCTCTCCGCAAGGAGGGAATCCAAAACGGATTTTAGATGCTTTTGGCGAAATGGCTACGGCTTCGCCTAGTGGTCGTTACATCGCTTTTGTAATTGGAGCTTGTAGAATTAGTCGTGAAAATTATTCTGGTCCAGCTGACAATGAAATTTGGCTTTACGATACAGAAGAGGATCTTTACTCTGCCCTAAGCGATAATAGTATAAATGACATTTATCCGCAATGGAGCAATGAGGAGGAAATCGTTTTTCTCTCCAGTAAAGATGGTCGCTATAATTTAAAGCGCATTAACATTGAAACTAAAGAAGAATCTTGGCTAAGTAATTTTAGCAAAGAGGGCATACATAGTTTTTCCCTTGCGGGAGATAAGCTGCTGTATGCAAAAGGTCCTAAAGTTTATATCGGCGAGCTTAATAATGCTGCAGCCGCAACTAAGTTGGAAATTAACTTGGCCACAGACTATCGCTTTTATCCTACTGAAAGAAAAACCTTTAGAGGAGGAATTAGTGATTATAGCATTGCTCCATCGGGAGATTATGCATTATTAGAAATAAGAGGTGAATTGTTTATCACCGAACTCGATAAGGATCAATCTCGTAGTCAGAATATTAGTAAGCATCCATATTTTGACCGCGGGGCAATTTTAATTAATGATGAATTAGCACTTTTCAGTAGTGACCGTGTAAATAATCGCTATCAGTTTTATACTGCAAGCTCAGTAGAGGATGCGAAACCAGAACTTTATAAATCATTGCGGCATGAAGTAAAGGAGAACTTATCCGCTTCAGGCGATTTGCGTGATTTAAGCTTATCGCCCAGTGGTAAAAAAGTTTCTTATACCATTGGCTCCCATAAATTAGTGGTAGCTGATATCACCGACCAGGGAAAAATTTCGAATCCAAAGGTATTAATTGACGCCTGGCACGGAGCAGGGGGAATTGCCTGGAGCCCCGATAGTCGCTACATAGCCTATAGTCACAGTGATTTAAACTTTAATACCGAAGTTTTTATTCAATCAGTAGATGGCGGAGAAGAAATAAATGTGAGTATGCATCCCGGTAGTGATTACTCTCCCTTTTGGAGTGCAGATGGCTCTAAATTAGGTTTTATCTCTGATCGCAATAATGACGATGCAGATGTTTGGTTTGCTTGGCTTAACCGCGAAGATTGGCTAAAATCTGAAGAGGAACGCGAGGAAGGCTATTATTTTGAAGATGAAACAGAGGATGAAGAAAAAGAGGAGGAGGATGAAGATGATAAAGACAAGGAGAAGGAAGAAGAAGCTGAGCCAGTTTTAATTGATTTTGAAAATATTCATCGCCGCCTCGAACAGGTAACATCTTTTATTGGCAGTGAAAGCAATTTGCGTATTTCTAAGGATGGCGAAACCTTTTACTTTACTCGCTACGATTATTTAGCAAAAGGGTCGGATTTATACAAAGTCAAATATGATGGCAGCGATTTAGAAAAAATTTCCAAAGGAGGTTCTAGCCCGACAGCGCTGCAATGGGATAAAGATTACAGTGGTTTTTATGGTTTGTCACGAGGTAAGCTAAAACACATCAACGTGCAGTCTGGTAAAGTTACTAATTATCCGCATGAAGCTAAAATGCTTTTAGATAAGGCAGCAGAAAGGGAGCAAGTTTTTGATGAGGCTTGGCGCTTAATCAACCAACGCTTTTATGACCCTGAGTTTCATGGAGAAGACTGGGGTGCATTGAAAGATTATTACCGTCCTTGGGCATTGTCTGCAAGCACCAATCAAGATTTTCAATTGGTTTATAATTTAATGCTTGGAAGACTAAATGCCTCCCATATGGGCCTCTACGGCAGTGGAGAGGAAGATGTACAAAGAGAAAGAACCGGTAGATTAGGGATTGAGTTTGAAAGTCAAGCAAAGGGACTAAAAGTAACTCGTTTGGTACCGAATTCTCCCGCTGATAGAGCTAAGAATAATTTAAAAATTGGCGATATCATAAAAGCGATTAATGGGGAGAGTATAAAGTCTGATAATAATTTTTACGCGGCTTTAACGGAAACGGCGGGAGACCCTGTAATCCTTGAAGTAGAATCGGCGGGAGAAAGCAAAGAAATTGTGATTCGCCCGAGCAGAAGTATTAATAATGAATTGTACGAAGAATGGGTAGCCGATCGAGCCAAGTTGGTGGACGAATATTCGAATGGTCGATTAGGTTATATCCACATTAAAGGCATGGATAAGCCAAGTTTCGAACGTTTCGAACGCGAATTAATGGCTTCAGGATATGGAAAGGAAGGTATTGTTATAGATGTGAGATTTAACGGTGGCGGTTGGACAACGGATTATTTAATGGCCGTTTTAAGTGTTCGTCAGCATGCCTATACAATACCGCGTGGAGCGGCTAA
>CBFHVV010000087.1:0-11915 GCA_965658965.1 Croceimicrobium sp. | reverse complement strand
CAATGCAAGCAGGAGTTAGCCAACTAATACGTTTCGATAGTCCTAACAATGGTACTTTTACGGCAGAGTTTTCTTTAGATGGCGGAGTCAATTGGTTTACAGCTGGCAGTACTTCTGGTTCAAATCGTCATATCAATTGGAATACACCAGTAGGACTGCCTAAGGATGATGTTTTCGTGAGAGTTCGCTCTAGCAACGATACTGCAACTGTAGGCCCCATGATTCTTTCGCAAGTTCCAGCTAATGTGAGTATTGTTAGCTCTTGCTTAGATAGCATTACGCTTACTTGGATACCAGCAGCGGGTGCTTCTGGATATGTAGTTTATAAGCTGGGGGCAAAGTATATGGACTCTATCACCTATGATACCAATGATACTATAACTATTGCACATGATGCCAATCGGGAAGATTGGTTTGCTGTTGCTGCAGTAATTAATGATAGTTCTGTTGGCCAGCGCTCGGTAGCTATCTACAAAAGCCCAGGCATAATAAATTGTGTAATTCCAAACGATTTAAGTTTAGAGATGGTGCTTTCCCCTGGCTTCGGAGAGTTGCAAGATTGTGCGGTAAATGCAAGTGGCAGCCGTGTCGGGCTTCTAGTTAAAAATTCGGGATTAAATACCATCAATAATGTGGATCTTTCCTATGGAAGAGCAGGAAATAGCACCTTTTTCACGGAAAGCTCTACCAGAGCTTTAGCGCCCGGAGACACGATGCATTACTTTTTTAGTAATAGCCAAATAACACTTTTGAACAATGTGTATTTGGAGTACAATTTTTGGATTAATGCTAGCTCCGATTTAAATGGTTTTAATGATACGATTAATTTAAATATTCGTAAAGTCAATCCTGGTTTAGCTTCGGAAACTTTACCCTACAGCCAAGATTTTGAAAACTTCGGTTTGTGCTCAGACGATTCAGACTGTAATTTCACTTCTTGTAACTTAAGTGAAGGATGGGTTAACGGCCAGAACTTAGGCTCTGACTTTATCGATTGGAGAACATTCCAAGGCAGTACTTTTAGTAATGGTACCGGTCCAAATGTAGACAACAATCCAGGCACAACCACCGGAAACTATCTCTATTTAGAGGCTTCAGGTCCTTGCGATAGTGCCGAAGCTCTATTAATCACTCCCTGTATCGATTTAAGCGGAGCGGTTGATCCCAGAGCGAGTATTTACTATCACATGTTTGGTCCAGATATGGGTAAATTAGATGTAGACGTTTATGATGGCTCGATCTGGCACCTAAATGTTGTAAGTACTATTTCGGGGAATCAGGGTAATAATTGGACGAAATTAGACATCGATTTAAATCCCTATAATGGCAAAACTGTAGTTATAAGATTTCGTGGTAAAACAGGATCTGACTTTGCTAGTGATTTAGCAATAGATGATTTTAATGCCTACGATGCAGCGTCAAACCTATCCGAAAATGCTTGGACTAGTGGACTAAGAGCTTACCCTAACCCGAATAAGGGCGTATTTCAACTAGAGAGCCAAAGACCTTTAAGTGGTTCTACCAACATTAGCTTGCGCGACTTAAGCGGTAAAACTTTGTGGTCTTCTCAATTTGAAAGTAATAATGGCTCAAACCAGATGGAGATAGATTTTAAAGATCAACCAAAAGGTTTATATCTTTTAGAAGTGCAAAACGAAGAATTTAGTGCTACTCTTAGAGTTATTAAAGATTAAAAAGAGAATTTTCTAGATAAAAAGCCCGAGCAGATTAACTACTCGGGCTTTTTTTATTCTTAAAATCTACGATTACTAAAAACTTCAGCGGTTGTACCTCCTATGAATTTTGCTATGCACTTACAGACCTAATATTAAGAATCTAAGGGACTTAAATTTCATTTAGCTCAATACTCTCATTGCTAAACTTGAGGCTACCTTGCTCGTCTACATCTAAAAATATTAAGCTGTCTTTGTGGACTTTATTTCCCAAAATTTCCTTTGACAAGTCATTAAGTACTCTTTTCTGTATGATGCGTTTTACGGGCCTACCCCCATATTGCGGATCAAAGCCAGCTTTAGCCAAATACTGTATCGCTTTCTCAGAAGCTTCTAGGGTAATTTGCTGTTTGGCTAGTGATTTCTTTAGCAAGTTTAATTGCAGTCGCACTATTTCTGCAACATCGCCCTTGTCGAGTGGTAAAAACATAATACTCTCATCCACTCTATTTAAAAACTCAGGCCTCAAGGTTTTTCGCAGGATTTGCATAAGCTCCAATCTCGTGTCGTCATACACTTGAAATCTATTCTCCTCGGTAAGCTGATCAAAGCGCTCTTGAATAATATTGGAGCCAATATTAGAAGTCATTATAATAATGGTATTTCTAAAATTCGCCAGACGCCCCTTATTATCGGTTAATCTTCCTTCATCCAAGACTTGTAAAAGAATATTGAAAGTATCTGGGTGTGCTTTCTCAATTTCGTCCAAGAGAATTACTGAATAAGGCTTCCTCCTTACCGCTTCAGTTAACTGTCCGCCTTCATCGTAGCCCACATAGCCAGGAGGTGCACCAATTAATCGACTTACAGAATGACGTTCTTGATACTCACTCATATCGATGCGCGTCATCGCACTTTCATCATCAAAGAGAAACTCTGCTAGGGCTTTTGCCAACTCTGTTTTACCCACACCCGTAGTACCTAAAAATATAAAAGAACCAATGGGTCGATCTTCATCTTGTAAGCCTGCGCGACTGCGCCTTACGGCATCTGAAACAGCTAATATTGCCTCTTCTTGACCAATTACACGCTTATGCAATTCGTCTTCCAGATGCAAAAGCTTTTCCCGCTCGCTTTGGAGCATTCTAGTTATAGGAATGCCTGTCCAACGGCTCACCACATCTGCAATATCCTCAGAGTCTACCTCCTCCTTAATTAAGGCATTACCATTTTGTAAGTCACCAGCTTCTGCTTCGTATTTTTTTAATCGCGACTCAGCTTCTTGCAACTTCCCGTAACGAATCTCAGCCACTGCTCCATAATCGCCAGTACGTTCGGCTTGCTCTGCTTTTTGCTTTAAGGCCTCTATCTCTTCTTTAGCTAATTGAATACCATCAACTACCTCCTTTTCCGATTGCCACTGCGCATTAAAAGAGTTGCGTTGTTCATTGAGGTCTTTTAGCTCTTCCTTAATGCTATTTTGACGCTGTTTATCCCCTTCCCGCTTAATTGCCTCGAGCTCTATTTCTAACTGCATGATTTTCCGGTCTAACACGTCAATTTCCTCTGGCTTCGAGTTTGCAGCCATGCGCAGTTTTGCGGCAGCTTCATCAATAAGATCAATCGCCTTGTCGGGTAAAAATCTATCTGCAATATAGCGTTGAGATAGTTCTACAGAAGCTATAATCGCCTCATCCTTAATCCTTACCTTATGATGTGTTTCGTAACGATCTTTGATTCCTCTTAAAATTGAAATGGCTGCTTCAGTATCTGGTTCATCCACCAATACTTTCTGAAACCTACGTTCCAAAGCCTTGTCTTTCTCAAAATACTTTTGATACTCATTTAAAGTGGTAGCACCTATTGCTCTTAATTCGCCTCTAGCCAAAGCTGGTTTCAAAATATTAGCCGCATCCATGGCACCTTCACCAGCCCCAGCTCCAACCAAGGTATGAATCTCATCAATAAATAGTAGTAATTGTCCATCGCTCTCGCTAACGGTTTTCACTACCGCCTTCAGACGCTCCTCAAACTCGCCTTTATATTTTGCCCCTGCAATTAAGGCACCCATATCTAAGCTGTATAATTTCTTCTCCTTGAGATTTTCGGGTACATCACCTTTTATTATACGATGCGCCATACCTTCCGCAATAGCAGTTTTACCGACGCCAGGCTCGCCAATTAAAATAGGATTGTTTTTTGTTCGACGCGAAAGGATTTGTAATACCCGCCTTATTTCTTCATCCCTTCCAATTACTGGATCTAGCTTGCCCTCTTCCGCTAATTTATTAAGATTCTTAGCATATTTGTCTAAAGCATTGTATTGCTCCTCCGAGCTAGCGGAATTAGCAGCACTTCCCTTACGCAATTCTTGGACTGCACTTTCGTAAGATGCTTTCCCCCAACCACTATCTAACATCATTTTACTAATGGTATCACCTACTTCAAGCAAACCAAAAAGCAAATGTTCCAAAGCAACATAATCGTCTTTCATGGCCTTAGCTTTAGCTTGCGCCTTTACAATCGCCTTATTCGCATTTTGGTCCAGATACTGCTTTGCTCCTACAACTTTAGAATATGATTTAATAATTTGATCTAAGGTCGCCGAAAAATTAGCAGCATTAATAGACTGTTTTTTTAAAAAGAAGTTCAAAATATTGGCATCAGCCTGAGCAATACCCTTTAATAAATGACCAGTTTGTATGGCTTGATGATCATTCTCAACCGCCAAGTTTTGAGCTTGTTGAATGGCTTTTTGAGCCTTTATGGTAAAGTTATTTAAATCCATGATATTTTTTTATACCCAAAGATTCAAACATTAAACCAAGTTGATTTAAGCCTTAATAATTGACATTGTGACTATTGAATCATCTACACCCTGCCGTTTAGACAGCTTCAAAGCATTGAAAATGACAAGTTTACAGCAAAAAAAGGCCTCACTAAAAAGTGAGGCCTCGATTTTTCTAAGACTTAATTCTTATTGTACTACCAGTTTTCTGGTCACTCTTTCACCATCTACCCTAATGTTTACGAAGTAAACTCCAGGGTTCCAATCGAAAGTCTCAAAGACCAGTTGTGAACTACCGCGCTCCAGATCATAATCTTTAGCAAACATTCGTTGACCGACGACATTAACAATATCTACACTAACCATTTTTGCTTGTGCATTAAACACCGGTAAGTGGGTTATGTCCCTTGTTGGATTTGGACTGAGTTCACCAATGTAAGAATCCGGAACTGGGTTATACTCTTTACTTCCAATTACAAAGTTGGGTTTTTTATTAGTCGCCTTCATACAGAAGTCATCTATTGCCCAACCTTTTCTTTGGATAGAATAGTCACTTTCGAAACGGAAACGGAATACCGTACGATTTGCAGCTGTATCGAATTTAAATACGTAAGTAGCTGTATCCCAATCTGCAGTATCTGTCCAACCTGGCTTAATGATATCCAAGGCCGTTACAAACTCTGTATTATACCAGTCCTTTTCGTTGGCAAAACCTAAAACTGACCACGATTGACCACCATCTAGAGATACTTCAATAGCACCACCATCATGATATTTTTCCGTATCAAATTTGTGAACAAAGCTCAATTCGTAAGCTGTGGAAGTATCTACTACAAATACTGGAGTAAACAAACCAGACTCATCTCTAGAACGATAATTACTATCTAAACCAGTCATCCAGCATGAAGTACCGCTAAAAGCTCCTGGAAACTGAGTTGGTGTTCCCTTTTCCCAAGACCATTGTCCGCGAGCATAAGTTTTTGTGTTCAGTGCTAAGAAAGGCAATGCTCCATTTCCTACTTCAAAGTCGTTACAATAAATGCTATCTCCGTTTTGAACGTCAAATTCGTACTCAGGTAGTACCGTTACTGTAAATTCGGTAGTATCATCCGTAGGACGATTGTCCATTTTTCCATTCGGGCGTCTCGTAATTAAACGTAAGGTGTGATTTCCACTAACTACACCAGTATTCCAAGCTTGTGTATAATTGAAACGGTAACGATTCCCTTCAATTAAGAATCTTGGAGAAATAGTTTTTTCAAATGTACCCGTCCAAGTGATATTACCATTCGTTTCGATTTCCGCTCTTACCTCGGAGCTATCCAAAATTTTGGCACCAGAGTTTTGAATTATAATATCAATGGGTTGATCAAAAGTTGGAAATTGTAGAGGATTAATGAAGAAGAAATCTCTTGGCGTAGCACTATTTTGAGGAGGAATAATCAACTCAAAATCATCAATCGCCCAACCTTCGAGGTTACGAGCGGTATTTGCACCTGTAGGAGATTGTAATCTAAATCTCAAGGGAACTGAGTTTGGCTCGAAGTTCAATTGAGAAATTGGGAATACTGAATAAGCCCAACCAGTAGGGTTACTTCCCGTAACAGAGGTTCCACTAAATCCTTCATTTACACCAGTACCAGTTGGCCCTAACAATGTCCCAAAAGGACCTGTATACCAATTCTGACCAACACCTTGGAAGGATCCTAAATTAGCCCCTAGAGTTTTCCAGCCAGCTCGATTGAATTCAATGGCTCCGGCTGCACCCGTGCCCATATCAACATTTTGGAAGAAACGAATAGTTGGCGATACAATCGTATCGAAATTATCTAAGATTGGCAGACGCAACCATTCTTGCTGTCCATCTATAAAGTAACCATCCTGAATATTCGTGGCCCAAACATTATTTGATGCTTGTAAGGATGAAAATTGACGTCCTGCAGGAATTTCGCCACGCTCCCATTGTCTATATCCTCTTACCGCGAAGAAACCATATTCATCCCAATCGCAGTTATCGAAATCGTCTGCAAAATCAATATCGTAAGTACCAGAACCCGTAATAATCCGACATGCCGTGTCATTAAAATTATTATTATCACCCGTTACGCTTGTATAGGCACAAACCTCACAATCACCAGGAGGAAGAACCATGTTTAAGTTTGGCATCGTTAGAGTAACGCTATTACCAGCAGTAGGACTTGCCCCAGCAGTGCTGGTGTAGGTAACAGGAACCCCAGCATTAGGTCCACACAGCGGATTTACTGAAACCGTTACATTAGTTGAACTCAAAGTGCTTGTTCCAAAGTTTCTTAATACCACCGAAGGAGTAATAATTGTAACTGGAACATTTGCAGGTAAAGAAGCGAATTGATTTAATACAATTTCCACTCCCGCATCATTAGCAATGCGATCGTAAATCATTACTTTATCAATAGCGATATCGGCCAAGTCACCTGTTCCTGTGCGACTTGCTTTTACGCGCAACTTAATTTGCTTATTGGCATAAGCACTTAAGTTAACTCGTTTAAATTCGAAATCGGTTAAGGGATTAGAAGAACTCGCCATGGGTGGAGTTAAACTACCATTTACCGCTACCCAAGTACCAGGCTCCATAGTGGCTGGCTCATTAATTTCCACCTCAATATTATCGATATTCGCTCCCCACATGTGGTAGTAAAAATCTAAAGTAGGATTCGACATCCCAGAGAAATCTAAACAACGGGTGGTAACCATATAGGTCGATACATCACCTGTACTGCCTGTGGCTTCAGTGTAAAAGTATTGTCCTTTTTGGTAGTAACCATACTTCGGACCCGTACCGCGCGTTTGCGTGTATCGTTCCCCTACTTTCCATTCATAGGCTGGATCTAAACCTGTTTCAGTAGTAAAGAGCGTTGTACCCGTTTGCGAGGTGCCTGGAGTAGCATTTTCAAAATCCATGATTAAAGGGAAAGATGAGAAGCTCGAAACGTGGTTGATACTAGCACTATAAGCCGTGTCGTTGGCAGGAATTGTATCTCCAACCTTATTTGCCCACACACCTACTTGGTAAGCTCCTAGAGCAGACATATTAACCGTAGTATTCAGAATATAAGTTCCTGTATCTCCGGTTCTTAAAGCAGTAGTGATAGTTTCATTAATTATTGCGCCACTATTTAATTGAATTCTTAGAGGCAAAGTTAAAAGGCTATCACAACCATTGTTTCTTACCACTACCTCTATAGCCTCAGCTGCAGAATAGCTACACTGGCCTTCTACAGGCGCATTAACTGCTAATAATTCAGCATCTATAGGAGTTGGTTCGAAAATTCGCAAATCATCAATCGCCATATCTCCACGGGCAGCATTACCTGTATTGGCCGTTTGTTTTGCAGAAACAAAACGAATACGAATAAATTGACCATTGAATTCCTTCAAGGGAATTAAAGCTCTTTCCCAAGGATCAGTTTGTGCTGTTTGTTGTTGCTTACGAATACGGTAAAAACCATTATACCAAGCCTCGTTGTTAGCACCAGTATCAATATCTATCCTCAGAGCACCAATATCGTCACCAAAGAAATGATAATAGAACTCTAAAGCCTGACAGGCAGTTGATTGTGTTAAATCAATACAAGGCGTAATTAATAAGGTTCCTGAGTTTAAGGCTCCTTGAGAAGATTCTGCGTACAAATATTTAGAACCAAAAGGAGTATGGTTAGAATTTGGACCCGTAAAAGGGGTTCCAGTACCGCCCGATCTAATTGACCAAGCATAACCAGCAGTGTTTTCTGGTGGTTGAACGGTCCAGTAGCGCGATCCCGTTTGTTCGTTAGGAAAATCACCTCTGTGGGCGGTATTAGCATCACCATTACCAGTACCAGCAACCCATTCTGGACCTTCAAAATCTTCTAGCCAAGGGAAAGAACTAATCGTTCCAGGTAAGGTTCCGCAATCAGGAGCACCACATTTAAAGGGTAAGCCTAATTCTGGCCAAAATCTGATGTAAGCGTTTTGTGGGTTTGCTAAAGAGTCTGGGAAACGAGTGATATTTGGACAAGCTAAATCCCATGCTTTGTAAAAATACTCTACCGTATCACCAATTAAAATATTATTTAAAGTAGTTTGATACTCAAATTGTGGGGCATTTGAAACCGCCAAATTTTGATTCTGCCATGGGCCAACGCCTCCTGAATTTCTAATTCTGTAAAATACGGTAACACTGTCTATACCAGCAACCCAAGTTGGATTGGCGGCTCCGCCTGCAACAGTATCGGTAACTCTTGCACCAATTTTATAGTTATTGCTCGCATTTTGAGTTAAACCACCCGTTGGACGCACAGGGAAACAAGGTGATGGGGTATAATTAAAGTGAAAACGAGGGGGGAAAAGTTCGCAAGAAGAACCAGTAACTACTAAATTGTCTACCCACCAACCAGCACCATAACTGCGGCCAGTAATATTGGGGTTTAAAACTTCAAAACAACTGAACTCAACCATCACATTAGCAAAACCAGTTGAACTGGTTACTAAAGAACTTATGTTAAACCTTTCATACTGCCACCAAGAATTAGCAACGGGCGGGTCGGTACCAGCAAACCAGTAATTTATCCCTTGATTGGGTATGTTATAGGAGGCTTCTTGAAAGTTAGAAGAAGAATTCCAAGTACCATTACCCAAGTAATTACAATTTGAACTACTCAAAGTAGTCCAAGTAGCACCATTGTCAGTACTAACACGAATCACACCTTGGTTTACTTGGTTTATTTTAGCAATATGATAAAACTCAAGGAAAACGAAAGTTTTACCAATTGTGCTAAAAGAGTTGGTTCTAAAAACCACCTCTGAACTATTCGATCCTACAGCTGGAGCTTGCACTTGACCATGGTAAGATCTGTTTCCAGAAATGGACACATTATTTGTGTCACTCCACAGTCCTGTTGCAGAACCCAAATTTGTAGTAGTAACCGAGTCTACAACTTCAAATGTTTCAATAAATAGGGTGTCAATTTGGGCATTCACCACTAGAGATGTGCAGAAAACCGTAAATAGAAGTAGTAACTTCTTCATATAATTATAATTTGTGCAGTGTTGACGTTGCACAAATATAACAAGCTTAAGCGATTTTCAATTTAGTAATTATTAATTGCGCAGTTTTTTTATTTAACGCGCAATGCCCCTGCGGGTCTATCTTCGAGGATAAGCTCTAAATAATCATCAATCTGCACCGCTCCAACGCCAGCTGGTGTACCGGTATATATAAGGTCGCCTATCTTGATTGTGAAGTACTTAGAGACTTCTGACACAATCTGGTCCATAGAAAAAAGCATATCGCGAGTATTGCCATTTTGGGCTACTTCCCCATTTTTCTTTAGTTGAAAACTAATTTCATCTAAATTAGGGAAATCGGATTTATCGAAAAATTTCCCGAGATACGCAGCCCCGTCGAAAGACTTGGCCTTTTCCCAAGGTAAGCCTTTCTCCTTAAGCCTTTGTTGTAAGTCTCTCGCAGTAAAATCTATCCCTAAGGCAATCTGTGAATAGTAGCGATGTGCGAAACGCTCTTCAATATTTTTCCCCAGCCTATCAATGCGTATCACTACCTCACACTCGAAATGCACATCCCTGCTAAATTCGGGAATAAAAAAGGCGGTGCCTTTCGGTAAAATCGCGCTATCTGGCTTCATAAAGATAACCGGTTCACTAGGTACTTGATTACCGAGTTCCTTGGCGTGATCTGCATAATTTCGACCGATGCAAATTATTTTCACTGCAAACGCTTTTTTAGCTTTATAGCAGTTAATACCTTTTTAGTGTATAAGGGGAAATCCGCATTTTGTATCCAACCGTAATAACCAGGATCCTTCTCTAAAACTTCGGTGACCGGTTGATTTTTATACTTACCAAAACTGAAGCACTCCAAGTCATTATCATTAAATATGATAAATCCGGCAAAATCTGCCGCACGAAAACGATTGCTAAACTCTGCAAGAGCGGACATATCATTTTCTAAGTCGTCGTAACGATCTAATTGACTTTTTAAGATCTCATAGGTAGCCAAAGTATCTGCTTCCGCAGAATGGGCGTTAATTAGCTCTTTCTCGCAATAAAACTTATAAGCGGCGGTTAAGGTCCGTTGCTCCTTTTTATGAAATATATTCTGCACGTCGATAGCCACGCGCTTCCCCATTTCGAAGTCGATTCCAGCTCTTAAAAACTCTTCTGCCAAGAGCGGTATATCGTAACGATTTGAATTATAACCCGCCAAATCAGAGTCTTTTATCATCTCCAAAACACGGTGAGCCAAGTCTTTAAAACTTGGCTCATTCGCTACTTTTTCATTGCTAATACCATGGATAGCTATTACCTCCTCCGACATTTGCATACCCGGGTTTACCAACCATGTTTTACTCTCACGGTTACCATTGGGAAATACTTTTAAAATACTTATTTCCACAATGCGATCTTGAGTAACACTAACTCCCGTGGCTTCTAAATCAAAAAAGCAAATGGGGCGCTTAAGGCTTAATTCCATATTTATTAAATCTCACGATTGGGGTCAAATTGCTCTAGATAATCAGCCACTCTTCGCACAAACATTCCGCCTAAAGCTCCATCTACCACCCGGTGATCATAGCTATGGCTCAAGAACATTTTATGACGAATCGCGATCATATCTCCTTCAGGGGTTTCTACAACCGCAGGCTTTTTAATAATTGCTCCTGCCGCCATAATCGCTACTTGTGGCTGGTTAATAATGGGAGTTCCCATTACATTTCCAAAAGTACCCACATTAGTTACCGTGTAAGTACCACCACTAATATCATCTGGGCTAAGCTTATTATTTCTAGCGCGGTTCGCCAAATCGTTAACTTGCTTAGTTAAGCCGACTAGGTTATAATTGTCGGCATTTTTAATAACGGGTACAATCAAGTTTCCCGAAGGCAAGGCTGCTGCCATACCAATATTAATTTCACCTTTCTTAATAATCTTATCGCCATCAACACTAATATTTATTAGTGGGAAATCTTTGATGGCTTTTACAATGGCTTCAATAATTAGAGGAGTGAAAGTAATTTTTTGCCCTTCGCGTTTTTGGAACTCGCCCTTCACTTTATTGCGCCAATTCACCAAATTGGTAACATCTGCTTCAACAAAAGAAGTTACGTGCGGCGAAGTATGTTTAGACATAACCATATGCTCGGCAATCATCTTACGCATACGGTCCATGCTTATTATCTCGTCATTTGCTCCAATACTTACTGGTGCAGGTTTAGGAGCAGGTTTTGCGGGTGCTGGCGCAGGTGCTCCAGCTGGGCGTGGCGTGCCGGCAACTCGGGGAGAGCTACGGCCGCGCCGTGGCGATCTGCCGGGTCGAGAACATGCAGGGCAAGCCCACCGACGTCGCCCGCCTGATGGTCGCCAACGGCCACGCCTGGGACTGGCCCCTCTACTCGAAGGGCACCTACGCGGCCATG